>NZ_AP024585.1:4500000-4717872 GCF_018323885.1 Citrobacter amalonaticus
GATACACTAAAAAAGCGCCCGCGGGCGCCCTTGAAGGGGTAACGACACTCTACCGTTCAGGTTTTGTCTATCTGTTCGTCTATCCAGGCGATAACGGATTCAATATCCAGCGTTTGCTGTTGATCTACCGTAAACACCGGCCCGAGCCGCATCGGTTCGGCGCGTTCTGCCAGTTGCGCCAGTTCGGGTAGATACTCCTCACCGGGATGACCCGGTTTGCGATCCTGTAAGCGGGTGGCATAGCGCGTCACGGCCAGCTCAGGCGTGATCTGATTCCACACTTCCAACACCTTCTCAACGCCCGCCTGCTGCAAGAGTTGTTGCAACCTCTCGCGAGGCTGAAAGCCAAACCAGGCATCAACCAGCCAGACAACGTTCGCCGGAGCGTGGCCGATAATAGACCAGATCACCTCATAGGCCGCACAGCCCAACTGCCGGTTGAAAGGTCGGTCGATATCCGTAAAGCGCGCCATAAACGGCTCTTTGATCCCATCAATCGTCAGCAATGGCAGACTGAAGGTCCTGGAGAGCTGATGAGTAATGGTACTTTTACCTGAAGCGGGGATCCCGTTAATCAGAATCACTGTTTTACAGTCCGGCGAGAGGTGTCGTTTCATAGCAACGCGACCACCTCTTCCTGGGAACGTGCCGCCCGCAACTTCGCCATGCGTTCATCGTTATCGAGTAAGGCGACAATGGCGCGGATGCCCTCTTCAATATGCGCATTACTGTCCTGTGCACCAAACATAATGACAATGTCGGCGGCTTCACTGTCGGCAAACTGAATGGGCTTATCCAACAGCACCATGCTAAAACAGTTGCGCTTCACCCCACATTCTGGACGGGCATGGGGGATCGCAACCCCTTCATCAAATACATAATACGCCCCATGACTGAGGGTGTTGTCGATAACTGCCTGACCGTATTCCGCTGAAATATACCCTTTTGCGACCAACGGTCTGGCCGCCAGTTGAATCACCTTCTGCCAGTCGTTTTCCGCGACGCCAACCTGAATGGCATCGGCCTCGATCAGTAATTCTTTTATCGTCATGACGACTCCCTAAGCGCTTAATAAACCCGACGCTAAATATTCCGGCGAATAACATTACGCAACTCATCTATACGCACAAAAAGCGAATCAATATCCTGCCGGTGCGTCTGGCTTTTGGCATAGACCGACAGCGCCCGGTTATAGATCAGCATTAATGCTTTCTGTATTTCACCATTACCCGGGTTGCCCTGCAGTTCACCTTCCAGCCTGGCGATTTCTCCTGCCAGAACACGGGACTGTTCATCATAATCTTCCGGCGGGCGTGTTTCTTTTTTCCATAACGATTTCAAAGATTCAAACATAGCGATCCCCCGCCCTGATGGACAACAGGGCAACAAAACATCATTTATTAATAACGGAGTTATTTAAATAACGCGATCTTTTCCATTAATACCTGGGTGACGGCATTATTTGCCGGAATTAAAAACTTACGTACGCTGTCATTCACTTTGCCTTTCTCAAAGGTATTTTTACACTGGTCGACCCACTGTACGTTCATTTCCGTGCCGACATTCACTTTATTAATGCCTTCAGTGACGGCCAGGCGCATATCGTCATCACTCACCCCCGTTCCCCCGTGTAATACCAGTGGAACACCGGTCGCGGCGCTGATCTCTTGCAGCCGCTGATGTTGAATCTGTGCCTTGCCGGTATACAAGCCGTGTACCGTCCCCACCGACACCGCCAGCATGTCGACTCGCGTTTCCTCAACGAAGCGTTTGGCATCTTCTACCGTCGTAAAGCAGATATCCTCTGCCGCCACTGCTTTACCATCCTCTGAGCCACCAATAGCCCCAAGCTCGCCTTCCACCGTAATATTGCGCGGTCTGGCCATCTCCACCACGATGCGGGTATTACCGATATTCTCTTCCAGTTCCAGGTGCGAGCCGTCATACATGACCGAGGAAAATCCGGCATTCATCGCCGTCTCAATGGCGCTGATATCAGAGCAGTGATCCAGATGCAGACAGGTCGGGACATTCTCGCTCTCCGCCAGCGAACGCACCGCATCAACCAGCAGGCGATAACCCAGATATTCTGCCGTCCCGGTTGAAATCTGAATCATTAACGGGCTATTCGTTTTTTGCGCCGCTTTAAAAAACGCAGGCAGCATTTCAATACAGTGCAGGTTAAAGGATCCAATCGCTTTGAAATTTCTTTCCTGGCCGATTTTTAGGATCTCGTTGAAATTATACAGACTCATGAACATTTTCCCCTTTTGGCTTAGCGGATTTACCGTTTACGAACCATGCCAGTGCGGCAACAAAAACAATGAACAACGCGACAAACAGCCAGTTATTCTGGAAGGCGTGGCCTAAAACGAGGCCGGAACTGATGACGTCAGAATCGCTGAACGTGACGCCGGTGAAACCGTAGGTTTCCAGCATCGGCACCAGAATCGCAGGCAGGAAGGTGATGAACAGCCCGTGAACTACGCCGCCGATCATCGCGCCACGACGGCCGCCCAGCGCGTTGCCAAAGACGCCCGCGGTCCCTCCGGCGAAAAAGTTAGTTAGCAGACCCGGCAGGATCATCGCCAGACCAAACATCGGGAACACCAGCATACCGATGATGGAACCGACAGTGGTCGCCAGGAACCCAACAATCACCGCGTTGGGGGCATAAGGGAACAGAACCGGGCAATCCAGCGCGGGCTTTGCATCCGGCACGATACGCATAGCGATACCGCGAAATGCCGGAACCAGTTCGTTGAGCAGTAAGCGCACGCCGCTGTAGAGCACGAAGACACCGGCCACAAACTGAATGGACTGCATGAAGGCATACATCAGATAGTTCACGCCGCCGGAGAACTGGGCGATATATTCCGGACCCGCCGCCAGCGCCGGAATGAGGTACATCGGCACCATCACTACCGCCATGGCGAGATAGGTATCCTGTAAGAACTTGAAATTATCGGGTAATTCAAGGTCTTCCGTGGAGCGAGATCCTTTGCCCACCACTTTAGCCACCGCCGCCTGCACGAGATAGCCAATAGTACAAAAGTGCCCCAGCGCCACATCATCCGAGCCGGTGATGCGCCTGACCACCGGTTGCGCCAGCGCAGGCATCAGCACCGCCATCACGCCGCCAAAAACCCCGCCGGTCAGAATCAACGGCAGTCCGGTGAGCCCCGATTTATAGCCAATGACCGCGCCAATGGTCGCCATCCACAACAACGCTTGTCCGGTCAGGAAGATGTATTTCAGCGGTGTCAGACGCGCGATGATGATATTGACGGCAAAAATCACCATCAGGGTTAACGCCACTTCTGAGCCCAACTCACGGTTAGCTAACCCAGCGATGGCAGCCACATCGGTAATGTAGCCCTTCATACCAAATCCCTGAGTAAAAATATCGTTCAGGAAGGTCAGTGTGGCGACAATAATATTGATCCCGGCCATCATGATTAAAAAACCGAGCAGCGTTTTAAACGTCCCCTCTGCGGTTTTTCCCGGTGATTTCTTTTGCAGGATCAGTCCGAGCATCGCGATAAAGGCGATTAATATCGACGCCTGACCGAGCAAATCTTTAACGATGAATTCAACGAAGCTATTCATAATGAGCTACCTTCAGATTCCGCTCTTTTAAAAACGCGACGATTTTGGCTTCAATTTCGTCTTTGTCCGTGAGCTTATTCAGAACCACGACCCGTTTAATTTCTTCTTCACTGGCATCCGCCGTTAAGATGTCAGCAAAGGTTTTTTGCGTCAGGATCATGTCAGATTTAAACGCCCCTGCTTCAGATACCGTGGTATGTTCGATATGCGCAGGAATTTCCAGTTTCTTTAAAACCGCTTTCGCCGTCATTTCAATAGCAAAACTTGAACCGAGGCCGCAGCCACATACGCAAAGAATTTTCAGCATGTAAGGTCTCCTCAAATAATATTGAGTTGTTTGGCAAGTTTGTAATGATGTCCTTCTGTATCGACCAGACGTTTTTTCATACTTACGAGATCAATCGGAATAGGTTTATTGCTTTGATTTATAATAATCGCTTTATTTTTCATCCCTGACTGGATGCATCGAACCACTTCGCTCGCCATGATGGTGCCCTGATAAATTTCTTCACAGGTCGGATCGCCATTACGTAAACCGTAACCAACAATCGTTTTACGAATGCGCTCGCCAATACGTGGTTCGAGCTGTTTTATCATGGTGTCAATCGCCCCCTGAAAACCGGGAGAATATTCTCTGGTGTAGCCTTCTGAGCACAGAATAATCACGCTATTCTGGACGGTCAGTTTTTGCCTTACCCGTTCCGCTAAGGCATCAAGCGACATCTGGCATTCCGGAATCAGGGCGATATCCGCATTGCATTTAATTGCGGATTGCAGCGTTAATTCACCACAATATCCCCCCAATAATTCCACCATAAACACACGACCAGGTAGCGCTCTGCCCGTATTTCGTAAACGAGAAACCTCCTTAATAATCTGTTCACAGGCGGTCGAAAAACCAATCGTATAATGACTGCCATAAACATCATTATCGATAGTCATCCCCACGCCAAAACAATTAATATCAAATTCGCTCAGGGTATTGAGAAACTGTAAACTGCCGTCACCGCCCGCCATAATTAACACATCAATGTGCAGCGACTTGAGTTTTCTGGCGATCGTTTCATATTCGTTACGCTGCAACTTACGGGTCGTTCTTCCCGAGGTAATGAGAGGTATTGCCGCGATAGAAAAATCGACCAAATCGCGCCATGCCACGTCATGATGATTTTTCTCCAGCAAGCCGGGAATACCACCATTGAATAAGGTAATTTTTGCATCCGCGAGTCGGGCAATCTGGAATATGAAATTATTTATTCCAGACACATCGCCCCCACTAATGACAATACCAATTTTCATTGCGTTTCCTCCGAAGCACCCGTGGAAACATTTTTCCCTGACTTCAAGTCCGCTATTTGCAATGAAGATCACATTATGCTGATAAATTCAGAGGCGAGTAATATTGACAGACTGATTGCATGGTCAATTTTTGTGATGCCAATCACATATAAAAATGAAATTTATCAAAGCGTGATTTTTTAATTCCGTTAATTATCATTTAGTTAATTGAAGCCCCCCTCATCCTTTTTACGCGCCCCTATTCTGTACGTCATATCGAGTTTATAAAAAGAGAGAAATGTGAGAAATATCGCATTTTTTTGCGTCCGGGAGGTTTATCAGCGCATTATTTCTTTCTGCGTCGCGTTGCAAAATGTGGCCTCGTGCACAAAGCCTGTTGATGCTTAGCCGACATTATGTCACTCCGCTCAGACATATTGCCGCTCATCTCAATACGAAAGCATCGTTAAAATCGTAGAAAAGAGGTTTTAACGGAGTCTCTCTATGTCAGAGCTTACGGTACGTTGTATTGACCTGAATATTCAGGGCAACAGCACTTATTCCATTCTGAAACAACTCGCGGAAATGGCGTTTCGGAATGGCGCGATCACCGATCGCCAGTTGTTTTTACAAACGCTGCTGATGCGGGAAAAACTGCATTCTACCGGATTCGGATCAGGTATCGCTGTGCCCCATGGCAAAAGCGCCTGCGTAGAACACCCCTTTGTACTGTTTGCCCGTAAAACTCACGGAGTGGACTGGCAGTCCAGCGATGGCGAAGCCGTTAACTGTTGGATCTGCCTCGGCATACCGCAAACCGGCGAAGACGATCAGGTCAAAATCATCGGCACCCTGTGTCGCAAACTTATCCATCAGGATTTCATCAATCAACTGAAGCAAGGTGACGCCACTCAGGTACTGACTTTGCTCAATCAGACCTTAACTTCATAAGGAAGCGGCTATGGAGTCATCCTTACGTTTAGTAGCAATCACCAACTGTCCTGCCGGCATCGCCCACACTTATATGGTGGCCGAAGCGCTTGAGCAAAAAGCACGCTCGCTCGGTCATACGATTAAAATCGAAACCCAGGGGGCAAGTGGTGTAGAAAACCGCCTGACGCAGGATGACATTGCCGCCGCCGATTACGTGATTTTAGCCACCGGGCGTGGCTTAAGTGGTGACGATCGGGCGCGATTTGCCGGGAAAAAAGTCTATGAGATCGCCATTTCCCAGGCGCTAAAAAATATCGACCAGATTTTCACACAGTTGCCTTCTCATTCGCAGATGTTTACCGCAGATAGTAGCGTTAAACTCGGTAAACAGGATGTCCAGCAAGGCAGTGTAATGAGCCACCTGATGGCGGGGGTTTCCGCTGCGCTCCCGTTTGTGATCGGTGGCGGTATCCTGGTCGCCATCGCGAATATGCTGGTGCAGTTCGGCTTGCCGTATACCGATATGTCGAAGGGTGCGCCGTCATTTACCTGGATTATCGAATCCATCGGCTATCTGGGCTTCACCTTTATGATCCCCATTATGGGGGCGTATATCGCGTGGTCGATTGCCGACAAACCCGCATTTGCCCCGGCGTTTCTGGTCTGCTATCTGGCTAACGACAAAGGATTGCTCGGCACCCAGTCTGGTGCTGGTTTTCTCGGCGCGGTGGTACTGGGTTTGGCAATCGGCTATTTCGTGCTGTGGTTTCGCAAAGTCCGTCTCGGCAAAGCGCTCCAGCCGTTGCTTGGCTCGATGCTAATCCCATTCGCCACTTTGCTGGTGTTTGGCGTGCTGACGTATTACGTTATTGGTCCGGTGATGTCGGATCTGATGAGCGGCCTGCTGCACTTCCTGAACACGATCCCCCCGTCCATGAAAATGGGCGCCGCCTTCCTCGTTGGCGCGATGCTGGCATTTGATATGGGTGGGCCCATCAACAAAACCGCATGGTTTTTCTGCTTCTCACTGCTGGAAAAACATATCTATGACTGGTACGCCATCGTCGGCGTAGTGGCGCTAATGCCTCCCGTCGCGGCAGGCATTGCCACGTATCTGACACCCAAACTGTTTACCTCACAGGAGAAGGCCGCCGCGAGCAGCGCGATTGTGGTCGGCGCCACTGTCGCCACCGAACCCGCAATTCCTTACGCCCTGGCCGCCCCGCTGCCAATGATTACCGCCAATACACTCTCCGGTGGTATTACCGGAATGCTGGTGATCGCTTTCGGAATCAAACGCCTCGCGCCGGGATTAGGTATTTTTGATCCGCTGATTGGCCTGATGTCGCCGGTAGGCTCCTTTTACCTGGTGCTGGCTATTGGCCTCGCACTGAACATTGCGTTGATTATCATCCTGAAAGGGCTGTGGCTGAGACGCAAGACCGCGCAACAGGAACATGCACATGAACATTAAGTTACTTCAGCAATTATGCGAAGCCAGCGCGGTCAGTGGCGATGAACAAGAAGTGCGCGCAATTCTCATCAATGAGCTGGAATCCTGCGTGGATGAAATGACGTTTGACGGCCTCGGCAGTTTTGTTGCTCGTAAAGGTCATTGTGGGCCAAAGGTGGCAGTCGTCGGTCATATGGATGAAGTCGGCTTTATGGTCACACATATCGACGATAGCGGTTTTCTGCATTTTACGACAATTGGGAGTTGGTGGAGTCAGTCGATGCTGAACCACCGGGTCACTATTTGTACCCGCAAGCGATTTAAAATCCCTGGTATTATCGGTTCCGTTGCACCGCATGCCCTCACCGAAAAACAGAAACATCAACCACTGACATTTGACGAAATGTTCATTGATATTGGCGCGAGCAGCCGCGAAGAGGTAGAAAAGCGCGGTATTGCGATCGGTGACTTCATTAGCCCAGAGGCGAACTTTGCCTGCTGGGGCGACGACAAAATCGTCGGCAAAGCACTGGATAATCGTGTCGGCTGCGCCCTGATGGCAGAACTTTTGCAGTCCGTCGATAATCCTAATATCACCCTCTATGGCGTGGGCAGTGTGGAGGAAGAGGTGGGGCTGCGCGGCGCGCAAACCTCAGCAGAACACATCAGGCCCGACGTGGTTATCGTCCTGGATACTGCTGTTGCTGGTGATGTCCCTGGAATCGACAACACCAAATACCCATTGAAACTGGGTGAAGGTCCAGGGCTCATGCTGTTTGATAAACGTTATTTCCCAAATCAACAGCTGGTCGCTGCATTAAGGACGAGTGCAGAAAACAGTGGCGCCCCTTTACAGTTCTGTACCATGAAAACCGGAGCAACAGACGGTGGACGCTACAATGTGATGGGTGGCGGGCGCCCCGTTGCAGCACTCTGTTTGCCCACCCGCTATCTGCATGCCAATAGCGGCATGATTTCTGCAAAAGATTATGATGCATTGTTTACGTTAGTCCGTGAGCTGCTGACTTCATTGACGGCAGAGCAGATCAAAACTTTCACCGACTTTCGCCGGGTGATCTGATGCTCAGTGAACGCCAGTTAACGCTTGTCGACCTTCTTGAACAACGGCCTAACTCACTCAGCGAGCTGGCGCGGCAAACTGGCGTTTCAGGTAGAACAATCCTGCGCGATATTGATTACATCAATTTTACCCTCAGCGGGAAAGCGCGCATTCAGCCTGGTGGCAGTGCGGGTTACCAACTGGACATTATCGACCGGCGCAGCTTTTTTCAGCTTTTACAACGCCATGATAACGACGATCGTTTGCTGGCACTTCTGCTGCTCAATACCTTTACCCCCCGCGTACAACTGGCTTCTTCGCTTAATTTGCCGGAAACCTGGGTCGCAGACCGTCTGTCGCGACTGAAGCAACGCTATGAGCGTGCATTTTGTCTTTCCAGCCGCCCCGGTGTGGGCCATTTCGTTGATGAACCAGAAGAAAAACGGATTGTCCTGCTGGCGAACCTGCTCAAAAAAGACCCGCTGTTAATTCCTCTCCCCGGCGTGACGCGAGACACTATCGAACGACTTACCAGCGCATGTGAACATCTTCTTGCTGAGTTCCCACTGACGTCGGGTGAATACCTCGCCAGTCTGGTGCTGGCGGTCTATGCACTGCGTAATCAACTCTCGGGCACATGGCCTGAATGTCGGCATACAGTGTTAAAAAATGCCGTAGAACAGGGCGGGATCTATCTTGGCGAGAACGCGTTCAAAACGCTGCACGGACTGCTGGATAAACAGCAACAACAGGCCATGACCCTGTCTGCCGATACCGTGATTGCTTTACTACAACGCGTACCTGGCGTCGCCACTTTGAACCTTATCGATACGCAACTGGTTGAAAATATCACGGGTCACCTGCTGAGATGCGTTTCGGCCCCCGTTTGGGTACCGGAACATCGCCAGAGCAGCATGAATAACCTGAAAGCGGCCTGGCCCGCTGCATTTGACATGAGCCTGCGCTTCATTGCGCTACTGCGGGAACAGTTAGAAATTCCGCTGTTTGACAGTGATCTGATCGGGCTCTATTTCGCCTGTGCGCTGGAGCGGCACCAAAATGAGCGTCAACCCATCATTTTATTATCCGATCAAAATGCGATTGCCACCATAAATCAGCAGGCTATTGAACGTGATGTATTGAATTGTCGGGTGATCATTGCACGCACTCCCAGTGATGTATACGCGATAAGACAAGAAGTTGATCCCCTGTTGATCGTCAATAACAGCCACTATTTATTGGATGACTCATTAAAAAATGTCCTGACTATTAAAAATATTATTTCCGCAGTCGGGTCCGAACAAATCAAAAATTTTCTTGCCACGGCGTTTATTCGTCAGCAACCGGAGCGCTTCTTCTCTGAGCCGGGCAGCTTTCACTATATGAATCTCGCCGACGAAACCTGGCATCACATTACCCATCAGATTTGCGACAAACTCGTGGCGCAGGAACATATCACCCGTGATGAAGCACTGCGGATATGCGCCCGCGAAGATGAAGGCGAAAACCTGATTATCAATCATCTGGCGATCCCCCACTGCTGGAGCGAACAGAAGCGTCACTTTCGCGGGTTCTTTATTACTCTGGCGCATCCCGTACAGGTCAATAATGAACCGGTCAGCCATGTACTGATTGCTTGCGCTGCCGCTGACGCACGTCACGAATTAAAGATCTTCAGCTATCTGGCCAGCGTGCTGTGTCAGCATCCCGCCGAAACCATTTGTGAGTTAACGGGATATGACGCGTTTATGTCGTTGTTAAAACAATAATGACAGACACAAAAAAAGCGCCTCAAGGGCGCTCTTTCGACAATGGAGATGAACTTATTTCAGCAGTTCCGCCGTCATGTGCACGCGGTTACCGGTGTAAGCCTGAGTGATTTTATAGGAGCTTGCACCAGCCTGTTCAGCCTGAGCGGCGATTTTTGCTTCAGCACTTTCCAGAGTAGAACCGGTCGCGGTCACAGACTGGGCAGCAAAAGAACCGAAAGAGGTAGCGAGAGCGATAACTGCGACAAAAGTTTTGATGCTTTTCATGATATAAACCCTTTAACTTAGTTGTTTAAGTAAGGCACCGTGCCTTGATGTGATAAATAATAGGCCGTTACTCAGACAACTAAAAGCGGAAGGATTTGCCCGTCTCATTCAAATTAATTGAATCAAAATCACTCAGCGATTAAACGCTGCGGATGAGTATAAATGGTCGCCCTGCCTGGCTTACAGAACCCCACCAGCGTCAGATTGCAGCGCTCAGCGACTTCCACCGCCAGCGTGGTGGCAGCAGAGACCGCAAACAGAATCTCAACGCCGCACATCGCAGACTTCTGCACCATCTCATAGCTTGCGCGACTGGAAACCAGCGCCGCTCCCGGCACCCAGCTTTCGCCTTCGGCGGCACGGCGCCCCAGCAGTTTATCCAGCGCAACATGCCGACCGACATCTTCATGTCCGCCCGCCAGTTCACCCGATGGCATCACCCACGCCGCAGCGTGCGTACACCCGGTGAGCTGCCCCACAGGCTGAAAATCTTTCAGATGTCTTAATGCGTGATCAAGTCTGGAGAGGTTAAAAGTCTGGGTGAACGGCAGCGGCTGCACCGGTTTACCGATGTCATTGAGCTGCTCAACCCCGCACACGCCACAGCCGGTGCGTCCGGCCAACGCGCGACGGCGTTCTTTCAGCCCCATAAAACGGCGACTGGAAAGCTCGATCTGGACTTCAAGTCCATTACAGGAGGGAACCACATCCATGCCATAGATCTCGCGCGGGCTGTCAATGATCCCCTCAGACAAGGAAAAACCGACTGCAAAATGTTCCAGATCCTTCGGCGAGGCCATCATGACAACATGAGAAATGCCGTTATAAACCAGCGCCACGGGCACCTCTTCAGCGACCTCATCCGGCTGAGGGTGATGCAAATCCTCACGCTTCCAAAGGTTAACCTGGCGAGAGCTTGTGACATTAATCACATTTCCGACTTCTTTTGGATGTATCTTATTCACTTTCTTTTAACCGTATAAGAACACACGTACCAACATTGTGGTATTCTGTCGCAAGCCCCTCCTGGATGGGGGGAATTAACCCAATTCTGGACCTTTGCGGTCCCGTCCGCAAAGAAAAATAACAACCACACCCTGAGCGCTCACCAACATGAATGTGAAAGGGATGTGACAATGTCGAAAAAGGAGCAAACCATGCAGGTCAGCAGAAGGCAGTTCTTTAAGATCTGCGCTGGCGGTATGGCAGGCACCACGGCGGCAGCACTGGGCTTCGCGCCCGGCGTAGCGCTCGCGGAAACCCGGCAATATAAACTGCTGCGCACCCGCGAAACCCGTAATACCTGCACTTACTGTTCCGTTGGTTGTGGGCTGTTGATGTACAGCCTCGGCGACGGTGCAAAAAACGCCAAAGCGTCAATCTTCCATATCGAAGGTGACCCGGACCATCCGGTCAACCGTGGTGCGCTCTGCCCGAAAGGGGCCGGTCTGGTGGACTTCATCCACTCCGAAAGTCGCCTCAAATTCCCGGAATACCGCGCGCCAGGCTCGGATAAATGGCAACAAATCAGTTGGGATGAGGCATTTGACCGCATCGCGAAACTGATGAAAGAAGACCGCGATGCCAACTACATTGCGCAAAACGCTGAAGGCGTTACCGTTAACCGCTGGCTGTCTACCGGGATGCTGTGTGCTTCCGCGTCCAGTAACGAAACCGGCTTTTTAACGCAAAAATTCACCCGCGCGCTCGGTATGCTCGCGGTCGACAACCAGGCGCGTGTCTGACACGGACCAACGGTAGCAAGTCTTGCTCCAACATTTGGTCGCGGTGCGATGACCAACCACTGGGTCGACATTAAGAACGCCAACCTCGTCGTGGTGATGGGCGGTAACGCCGCTGAAGCACACCCGGTCGGGTTCCGCTGGGCGATGGAAGCGAAGATTCACAACGGCGCGAAGCTGATTGTGATCGATCCGCGTTTCACGCGTACGGCGTCGGTGGCCGATTTCTATGCCCCAATCCGTTCTGGTACTGACATTGCCTTCCTGTCAGGCGTGATGCTGTACCTGCTGACGAACGAAAAATATAACCGCGAATACACCGAGGCCTACACCAACGCCAGCCTGATCGTGCGTGAAGATTTCGGCTTCGAAGATGGCCTGTTCACTGGCTATAACGCGGATCAACGCAAGTACGACAAGACCAGTTGGAACTATGAGCTGGACGAAGAGGGCTTTGCCAAACGCGATACCACCCTGCAACACCCGCGCTGCGTCTGGAACCTGCTGAAACAGCACGTCTCCCGCTACACGCCGGACGTGGTGGAAAATATCTGCGGTACGCCAAAAGCCGACTTCCTGAAAGTCTGCGAGTACATTGCGGAAACCAGCGCGAAAGACAAAACCGCATCGTTCCTGTATGCCCTCGGCTGGACACAGCACTCCATCGGTTCGCAGAACATTCGTACCATGGCGATGATCCAGTTGCTGCTTGGCAACATGGGGATGGCAGGCGGCGGCGTTAACGCCCTGCGCGGCCACTCCAACATTCAGGGGCTGACAGACTTAGGCCTGCTGTCACAAAGCCTGCCGGGTTACCTGACGCTACCGAATGAAAAACAGCCGGACCTGCAAACGTATCTGGCCGCGAACACGCCAAAACCGCTGTTGAAAGACCAGGTCAACTACTGGGGCAACTACCCGAAATTCTTCGTTTCGTTGATGAAGGCCTTCTACGGCGATAAAGCGACAGCGGAAAATAGCTGGGGCTTTGACTTCTTGCCGAAGTGGGACAAAGGGTACGACGTGCTGCAGTACTTCGAGATGATGAAAGAGGGTAAGGTCAATGGCTATATCTGCCAGGGCTTCAACCCGGTTGCCTCATTCCCGAACAAAAACAAGACGATCGCATCACTGTCCAAACTGAAGTTCCTGGTGACGATCGATCCGCTCAACACCGAGACCTCCACCTTCTGGCAAAACCACGGTGAGTCAAACGATGTGGATCCGTCGAAAATCCAGACCGAAGTGTTCCGCCTGCCGTCCACCTGCTTCGCCGAAGAGAACGGCTCGATCGTGAACTCCGGTCGCTGGCTGCAGTGGCACTGGAAAGGCGCAGACGCCCCGGGGATCGCGGTCACCGACGGCGAAATCCTGGCCGGTATCTTCCTGCGCCTGCGCAAAATGTATGCTGAGCAGAGCGGTGCCAACCCGGAACAGGTGCTGAGCATGACCTGGAACTACTCCACCCCACATGAACCGGCATCGGAAGAAGTGGCGATGGAGAGTAACGGGAAAGCGCTGGCCGATCTCATCGACCCGGCAACGGGCGCAGTGATCGTCAAGAAAGGCCAACAGCTCAGCTCGTTTGCTCAGTTGCGTGACGACGGCACCACCTCCAGTGGCTGCTGGATTTTCGCCGGTAGCTGGACGCCGGAAGGCAACCAGATGGCGCGTCGCGATAACGCCGATCCGTCCGGTCTGGGCAATACGCTGGGCTGGGCATGGGCATGGCCGTTGAACCGCCGCATCCTGTACAACCGTGCTTCCGCTGACCCGCAGGGTAATCCGTGGGATCCAAAGCGCCAGATCCTGAAATGGGACGGCGCAAAATGGAGCGGGATGGACATTCCGGACTACAGCGCCGCCGCGCCAGGCAGCGACGTCGGGCCGTTCATCATGCAACCGGAAGGGATGGGACGTCTGTTCGCTCTCGACAAGATGGCGGAAGGTCCATTCCCGGAACACTACGAACCGTTTGAAACGCCGCTGGGTACCAACCCGCTGCACCCGAACGTGATCTCCAACCCTGCCGCCCGTATCTTTAAGGGCGACGCCGAAGCGCTGGGTAAAGCCGATAAGTTCCCGTACGTCGGAACCACTTACCGTCTGACCGAGCACTTCCACTACTGGACCAAGCATGCGCTGCTTAACGCTATCGCGCAGCCGGAACAATTTGTGGAGATCGGCGAGACGCTGGCGAACAAGCTCGGTATCGCCCATGGCGACACTGTTAAAGTCTCCTCTAACCGCGGCTATATCAAAGCCAAAGCAGTGGTGACTAAGCGTATTCGCACGCTGAAGGCAGACGGTAAGGATATCGATACTATCGGTATTCCGATTCACTGGGGCTATGAAGGTGTGGCGAAGAAAGGGTTTATTGCGAACACCCTGACGCCATCGGTGGGCGATGCAAACTCACAAACGCCGGAATTTAAGTCCTTCCTGGTGAACGTGGAAAAGGTGTAACGGAGACGACTTATGGCTTATCAATCGCAAGACATTATCCGTCGTTCCGCGACTAACGGTCTCACCCCCGCGCCTCAGGCGCGGGACTTCCAGGAAGAAGTGGCGAAGCTCATTGACGTCACCACCTGCATCGGCTGTAAAGCCTGTCAGGTGGCCTGTTCAGAGTGGAACGACATCCGTGATGAGATCGGCAGCAACGTCGGGGTCTATGATAACCCGGCGGATTTAACCGCTAAATCCTGGACCGTGATGCGTTTCTCGGAAGTGGAGCAGAACGACAAACTGGAATGGCTGATCCGTAAGGATGGCTGTATGCACTGCGCCGATCCGGGCTGCCTGAAGGCGTGTCCGGCAGAAGGCGCTATCATTCAGTATGCCAACGGGATTGTCGACTTCCAGTCCGAGCAGTGCATCGGCTGTGGTTACTGCATCGCCGGTTGCCCGTTCGACGTGCCGCGACTCAACCCGGAAGACAACCGCGTCTATAAATGTACGCTGTGCGTTGACCGCGTGACCGTTGGCCAGGAACCGGCCTGCGTGAAAACCTGCCCAACGGGTGCTATCCACTTTGGTTCCAAAGAGGACATGAAAACGTTGGCTGGCGAGCGTGTGGCAGAACTGAAAACCCGTGGTTACGACAATGCTGGCCTGTACGATCCGGCGGGCGTAGGTGGGACGCACGTGATGTATGTGTTGCACCATGCCGACAAACCGAATCTGTACCACGGTCTGCCGGAGAACCCGGAAATCAGCGCCACCGTGAAATTCTGGAAAGGGATCTGGAAGCCTCTTGCAGCGGTCGGCTTTGCCGCGACCTTTGCGGCCAGCATCTTCCACTACGTCGGTGTCGGTCCAAACCGTGCGGATGAGGAAGAGAACAACCTGCATGAAGAGAAAGACGATGAGGTGCGCAAATGAAAAGACGTGACACCATCGTGCGCTACACCGCGCCGGAACGCATCAACCACTGGGTCACCGCCTTCTGCTTCGTGCTGGCGGCGGTGAGCGGACTGGGCTTTTTCTTCCCGTCCTTCAACTGGCTGATGCAAATCATGGGCACACCGCAACTGGCGCGTATTCTGCACCCGTTTGTGGGCGTCATCATGTTTGCCTCGTTCATCATCATGTTCTTCCGTTACTGGCACCACAACCTGATTAACCGGGATGACATTTTTTGGGCGAAGAACATTCGCAAGATTGTCGTCAACGAAGAGGTGGGTGACACCGGGCGGTATAACTTCGGCCAGAAATGCGTGTTCTGGGCGGCGATTATCTTCCTGATGCTGCTGCTGGTGAGCGGTGTGATCATCTGGCGTCCGTACTTTGCGCCAGCGTTCTCCATTCCGGTGATCCGCTTCGCGTTAATGCTGCATTCATTTGCCGCCGTCGCGCTGATTGTGGTTATCATGGTGCATATTTACGCCGCGCTGTGGGTAAAAGGTACTATTACCGCGATGGTAGAGGGCTGGGTAACCCGCTCCTGGGCGAAGAAGCATCACCCGCGCTGGTACCGTGAAGTTCGCGAAAAGCAGGATAAGACCCAGTCGTAAGCAAAGGCTGTTCGTGAACCGATAAGATAACGCCGGAGACTGAGTTTCCGGCGTTTTTTTAAGGGATATTTTTGGCCTGACAGGCCGTTTTGACAACTTTTTGACAACTTTATACAGATTACAGACCAACCGACGTTACAGTCGCATAAGAATGGAGTCGATTCTTAAGACAAGGAGACGTACCGTGAATCTCAAACACCTCTTCGCAGCCCTGGCAATGGGACTGCTTGCGACAACAACGGCGGCACAACCGCCCGCGCCGAAAGTGACGATTAAATCCGAACTGGCTTCCCCTCTGGTGCTGGAAAACAGCCAGGACAAAAACTACCTCAAAGTGTCACTGACGGGTTTCCCGCTGCATGCAACCAAACGCAGCCCGATCAACCTCGCGCTGGTGATTGACCGCTCCGGCTCTATGGGCGGCGAGCGTATCGAACAAGCCACAGAAGCTGCCGTAATGGCGGTGAACACTTTAAGCGCCCAGGACACGCTCTCGGTGGTAATTTACGACGACGTCGTGGATGTCATTGTGCCGGCGGCCAAAGTCGACAATAAAGCGAAACTTATCAGCCAAATCCGTGAACGACTGACCGCACGCGGCGGTACTGCCCTGTTTGCCGGTGTTAGCCGCGGTATCAAAGAAAACAGTAAATTCCTCGATAAGGCCCATGTTAACCGCATCATCCTGCTGTCTGATGGTCAGGCGAACATCGGCCCTTCCTCCACCAGCGAGCTGGCAGAACTGGGTAAGATTGCCGCCCGCAAAGGGATTGCCATCACGACGATGGGTATTGGCGAAGGCTACAATGAAGATCTGATGGCGGCGATTGCCCAGTACAGCGATGGCAACCACGTGTTTGTACAAAACACCGATGCCCTGGAGAAGGCATTTGCCCATGAATTTGGCGATGTCATGTCCGTCGTCGCTCAGGATGTGGTGGTGCAAATTAACGTCGCCGACAACGTTAAGCCACTTCGCCTGCTGGGGCGTGAAGGTGAAATCCGCGACAACACGGTGACCGTTAAACTGAACCAGCTTTACGCCAATCAGGAGAAATATGTCATGCTGGAAGTGCTGCCGGCGAAAGGCCAGGCCGCACAAAGCAAGCCGCTCGCTGAGGTCAACGTCAGCTATAACAACCTCGCCACCGGGCAGAAAGAGCGTTGGGATGACAAGATGGCCGTCAGCTATACCGCCTCAGCCAACGAGGTTCAGAAAGCGCAGGTGGAGGATGTGATCGTCGATTCCGCCATTCAGAAATCCGCCATTCAGAATGAGCAGGCGTTACAGCTCATCGATGAAGGCAAAATGGACGAGGCGAAAGCGATCCTGCGCGAAAACTCCAGTACACTCAGCGCGTTACCGCTTAGCGCACCGGCCGCCAGAATGAAGGCACAGGCGAGCGCAGAGGAAAATCTTAAGTTGCTGGACAGGATGGAAAGCGAAAGCAAAGAAGCGTCGCGCAAGTCGCTGAAAGAACAGAGTTATAAAACCAAAAACCAGAGTTCGAAATCGAACTGATCCACAAGGAGTGCTGGATGTTCAGACGTAAGCCGATTTATCTCGTCATTACATTGATGTTTTTTATTCTGCTTGCTTACCTGGGCGTTCGCACTCTGGAACATGAAGTCTTGTTGCGTCAGTACCAGACCCAAACCCTGGCGAAATCGCAAACCGCCAGCGTCGCCAGGGGGATCGAAAATATTCTGCAGCAAAAAGCCTCCCGCCTGCATGCGATTGGCGATTTTATCGACCCCGCAGAGGTCGCCACCCTCAGCGCGCTTAAAGAGAACGACAGCGACATTGCCGACGTCTTTATGCTGCGGAAAAATCATCTCCTTTACCCCGATGAGCGTCAGCCGTTGAGCAACAAGGATAAAGAGTGGGTACGCCTGCTCAGCCCGCTGGTCAACGATCCCAGCCAACTTGCCAGTCATATGACGCAAAGCGAGCAGGACACGCCGCAGGCCGGCTGGTTTATTAGTTTTGAGACTCCGGAACCGCTGTTGATCTACTGGCGGCAGAAAGAGGGGGCGATCATCGGCTTTCGCCTCTCCTGGGTACAGCTGATGATGGATATGGCGAACGGCATACAGGTGAACCCGGGGGATCCGCAGCAGATTGTCAGGGTGACGGAAAACGGCCGTCAGCTTTATCAGAACGCGCAGGCGGATCTGCGGCGGCTCACTTTACTGGACTCCCGCACGCTGGCGTATCCACTCACAACGTGGCAGGTCAGCGCTTACGGCGTCAACGCACCGCTCTGGCATATCTGGCTGTGGGGCGGCGCATTAATCGTCCTGCTGCTTCTCGCCGTCGCACTGTTGGGCGTCTCGCTGTGGCGGGAATATACCCGCGCGGCGCGTCAGGCGCGCCAGCAGGTCGATTTTGTCAGCCAGGTGTCACACGAACTGAAAACACCGCTGACCAACATCACGCTCTATGCCGAACTGCTGCGCGAAGGGCTGGATGATGAACAAACGCATGAGCGACGCTATGTGGATGTGATCACTCAGGAAGGCCAGCGGTTATCACGGCTTATCCAGAATATCCTGACCTTTACGCGCGCACCGAAACTGCATCTTCAGCCAGTCAATCTCCGCCGTCTGATGACAGAAATTACGCAGATCTTTACGCCTGCGTTGCAGGCTAAAGGCATGACGATTCACATGTCCTGCCCTGAGAATCTGATATTGCACAGCGATCGCGACGTGATCACGCAAATTGTCAGCAACTTTCTCAGTAATGCCGAAAAATACGCTTCGCAGGGCCAGCGCGTGGATCTGACCGTTGAACACGTTGCGGAAAACGTGGAGATCGCCGTTCGCGACTATGGTCCCGGTATTGCGGAAAATGAGATGTCCTTGATCTTCCGCCCGTTTTATCGGGTCACATCCTCCATTACCGAGGGTGTTTCAGGTACCGGTATTGGGCTCACCATCGCTTGCCAACTGGCGCAACGCCTGCACGGCAAGATTCAGGTAACGGCGCAAGAACCCGGCGTCCGCTTTACCCTTACGCTGCCGCAGGGATGAGAATATGAAGATACTGATTGCCGAAGATGATGCAAACATCCGCCAGGGTCTGGTGGATGCTCTGTCGCGCGAGGGTTATTCGCTCATAGCAGCACCGGACGGGCGCGCGGCGCTGGAGAGTTATCATCGCGACAAACCGGACTTTGTGCTGTTAGACATCATGATGCCCGAAATGGATGGCTATACCGTCTGCCGGGAAATTCGCCGCCAGAACGAACACATTCCCATCGTGTTTCTCTCCGCCAAAGATGAGGAGATCGACCGTGTCGTGGGGCTGGAACTGGGTGCAGATGACTACATCAGCAAACCGTTTGGTATTCATGAACTGCGGGCGCGGATAAAAACCATCGCCCGTCGTTGTTTAAACCATAGCGCCACGCAGCCTAACCTCAGTTTTGCTTTTGGCGACCTGACGGTGTTCCCGAATGAACTGTGCGCCTGGCGCGGCGAGCAAAAGCTGGAGCTGACGCTGCGGGAAGTTCGCATTTTAAGCTGTCTTGAGCGTAATAAAAATCAGGTGGTTACGCGCGATATGTTGTTCGATGCGGCGTGGGGGTACGACTATTTGCCCAATAGCCGTACGCTGGATCAGCACATTTCCCGGCTCCGCAAAGTCATCGAACAGGATGCCAATCAGCCGCAGCTAATCCGAACGGTGCATGGTCTGGGGTATCGATATCAGGTATCGTAACGCACACATTGCGATGTCACCGCTATAACCCGCAGGCCGATTGCGGTTATCATTAATGACATTCACCAGCGCGGGCGCGAAATGCCCGCCAATTCACAGAGCGGATTACACCTAGCTAAATCTGCCTAACCAGGAAGTGACTGAATGAGCATTCGTATCATCCCGCAAGATGAGCTGGAAAAGAGCGAGAAACGCGCGACGGATATGATTCCACCGTTATTATTCCCCCGGCTCAAAAATCTGTATAACCGTCGCGCCGAGCGTCTGCGCGAACTGGCTGAGAATAACCCGCTGGGAGATTACCTGCGCTTTGCCGCGCTGATCGCCCATGCCCAGGAAGTGGTGCTGTATGACCATCCGTTGCAGATGGATCTCACTGCACGCATCAAAGAAGCCAACGATCAGGGTAAGCCGCCGCTGGATATCCACGTTCTGCCACGCGATAAGCACTGGCAGAAACTGCTGCACTCGCTGATCGCCGAACTGAAACCGGAGATGAGCGGCCCGGCGCTGGCGGTGATCGAAAATCTGGAAAAAGCCTCCGAACAGGAACTGGAACAGATGGCCAGCGCTCTGTTTGCCTCCGATTTCGCCGCGGTCAGCAGCGATAAGGCCCCGTTCATCTGGGCCGCGCTGTCGCTGTACTGGGCGCAAATGGCCAGCCTTATCCCGGGTAAAGCCCGCGCGGAATACGGCGAACAACGTCAGTACTGCCCGGTGTGCGGCTCGATGCCGGTCTCCAGCATGGTGCAAATTGGCACCACCCAGGGACTGCGCTATCTGCACTGCAACCTTTGTGAAACCGAGTGGCATGTGGTTCGTGTTAAATGCAGCAACTGCGAGCAAAGCCGCGATCTGCACTACTGGTCACTGGACAATGAGCAGGCGGCAATCAAAGCCGAAAGCTGCGGTGACTGTGGAACCTACCTTAAGATCCTCTATCAGGAAAAAGACCCGAAAGTGGAAGCCGTCGCCGACGACCTCGCGTCGCTGGTACTGGACGCGCGCATGGAGCAAGAAGGCTTCGCCCGCAGTTCCATCAACCCGTTCCTGTTCCCGGGAGAAGGGGAGTAAACGCCTTCAACAGGTGATGCCGGACGGTGCTTATCGTCCGGCTTGCAACTGATAAGGCGTAATGACGCCAGGTATCCCCGCGAAATCTCTGGTGTTGCGCGTTACAAGCGCAAACCGATGAATCTGCGCGGTAGCCAGAATAATCGCGTCCGGAAGTTTCATCCCATATTCCTGCCTGAGATTCACGCTTCGCTCAGCAATTTCCTGTGAAACGCCGATGATGTTGAACGCACTCAACGCCACACGTGTACGATATTCCTGATGGTATTTTTTTGCCCCCACCATGACTTCCATCCAGGTAACCAGGCTGATGGCATTCTGCGGCGGATACGCTTCCAGTACTTGCTGTGCTTCCTGGCGCCCGCTGAATAAATCAATCAGGATATTGGTATCGAACAGCACGGGACCCTTTTGCATTACCATTCCTCGCGCAGCGTCTTCTGATACTCAACGCCGTCTTCCTCACAGCCCTGCCAGAGCCCCAGCGCATTGGAAATCGTGGTTTCAGCCTGTCCCTGCCTTTCAAGGTACTGTTCAACCGCTTCGCGCAACAACTCCGCACGCGGCAGATTCCGCTGCTGCTTGAGATCGTCAAGGCGCTTGATCATCTCATCGGATAAGTCGAGTAATATTCTGCCCATGTCCATTCCAGCCATATGCATACATATACTTCCAGTATATCATTGGCGAATAATTTTCAAACAACATACACCGTCAGCAAGCAGGAAAAAAGCGATCTCCGTAGTGACTTTTCCTTTTGCGAGGCGCTTTCCAGAATTTTACTCTGTCCCAAATCCACCATTCTCTTTCATGAAAAACCAGGTTATAACACTGTATATTCATACAGATTTTAGGGATTAAGAAAATGGCGCTTGAAAACGGGATTGCACAACGGGTCGAGGAATTTATCGCGGCGGGACGTCCTTCTGTTCGTCGGCAACATATTGATGACCGGAGAGCAGGCTATATCGCCAGTACCGCGCTGGCCGGAAAGACCGAAATGCGCGTAGAGGTCAGCGATGTTGAACTGGAGGGGATGACGCTGCGCGTCGTATCACCGCGCCATGCTTCGGGTGCTCTGCCCTGCGTTATTTACTACCACGGCGGCTGTTTCGTGAGCGGCGGATTTGCCACGCATGATAATCAGTTGCGACAACTGGCGTATACCAGCGGTTGCCGGGTGATTGCCGTACAATACCGCCTCGCACCAGAACACACGTTTCCTGCGGCGCATGACGATGCTGAAAAAGGGGCCAACCTGATCTGGCAATATGCGAAACAGCTTGGCGTTGAACGCCAGCACATCACGCTTGCCGGGGACAGTGCGGGCGGACACCTGGCGCTGGTGACAGCATTGCGCCTGAAGGCAGCAAAACAATGGCTGCCCGCACAATTGATGCTGATCTACCCGATGCTCGACGCGACCGCAAAATGTGAGAGCTATACCCGCAACGGTCTGGACTACATCATTACCCGCGACACGTTGCTAACCGGGTATGAGATGTATATGCCCCATACCGATCGCCAGCATCCCGAAGCCAGCCCGCTCTGGCGAGATGATCTCAGCGGCTTACCGCCTACGCACATCATCACCGCTGAATTTGATCCGCTGTGCGACGAAGGCGAACTTTTGTATGAGCGACTGACGACCCAACACGTCGACTGCACCTGCCAGCGCTACCTCGGCGTGATTCATGGTTTTTTCCAGCTAGCTGGCGTCAGCCATGCGGCGCGCAGCGCAATGCAGGATATCGCCTGGCGCGTGACTATCCCGTCCGTTAGCGAAGAATAGAGAAGGGAGTTCCCCCTACTCTTCCTCGTTTCCGCCTTCTTCATAGGGACCAAACGGTTTGGCGGGCAGGACGATGTAAATACCTTCAAAAATAGCGCCCGGTGTGTCATTGCCCAGCAGCTCTACCTGCAGTTGAACCCGCGCCTTTTTCCCACGCGCCAGACGGTCAAGATCGCCGCTCAACGAGCCGAGATCGGCAACCGCGGCGGGTCTGCCGCTGATAGGTTTGCTATAGCGGATATGGGCGTCAGCGAGAATGATCGTGCCCCCAAGATGGCGCTCACGCAGCATCAGCCAGATAAGCCCCCAGCCGGTCAGCGTAGCCAGCGAAAACAGGCTCCCGGCAAACAGCGTGTGGTGCGGATTTTGATTGCCCGTCTCCGGCATGGTGGTAATAAATTTTTGCCCGGTGTACTGCTGAATACGTACACCCATCTTCTCGCTCAGCGGGATGTGCTCATACCACGCCTGCTGTAGCTGTCCGCACCAGTCGCCGCGATGCAAAATGTCATCGAGCGAGGCAATCGGTTTGATCATCAAAAAGTGGCGAACCGGCGTAGTTTGCGGCGTGGTGATTTCGCCCTGATTGACAAAACCCAGTTTGGCGAAGAATTCGACAGCGTCTTCCCGTGCGCTACAGGTCACTCGTTTGACCCCTTCCTGACGTGCGACGGACTCCAGCGTCATTGCCATCAGCGTTCCCAGCCCCTTTTCCTGCACGGTGGGATCGACAGCCATGAAACGGATGGAAGCCTCATTATCGGCATTGATGTACAACCGCCCGACGGCAACCAGATTGCCCTCTTCATCGACCACCATCTGGTGGTGCGCCATTGCGTCCCAGGCATCACGCTCGGAACCCTTCGGTTGATGCAGCGGCTTGCGCAGCATTTCCCAGCGAAACTGATAGTAACGCTCTAATTCTTCTTCTGTTTGCGGTACTCGAAGGTGATACATAGCGGTACTCTCTCTTGTAACCCGCGGCCACGCCGGAAGCTGATTCATACCTGTAACCAGAACGTCACGGGGCCGTCATTCACCAGCGCAACCTGCATATCCGCAGCGAAGCGTCCGGTCTGCGTATTCATGTCCTGCTGGCGGCAGCGTTCGACGAAATAATCGTACAGGGCCTCCGCCCGCTCCGGCGTCGCCCCTTTAGAGAACCCCGGACGCATGCCGCGTTCGGTATCCGCCGCCAGCGTAAATTGTGAAACCACCAGCACACTCCCGCCCGCCTGTTGCACGTTCAGGTTCATTTTGCCTTCGGCATCGCTAAAAATACGGTAGCCGAGCACACGTTCACACAGGCGATTCGCTTTCTGCTCGTCGTCATCCTTTTCGACACCCAACAACACTAAAAGTCCTGAGCCAATTTCACCCGTCACTTCGTCCTCCACGGTGACGCTGGCACGGGTTACGCGCTGAATTAATGCAATCATGGTTGGTCTGCTTCTTCTTGTTCTGCGGCTTGTTTGAGTTTGCGGTATTCCCCGAGAGTGACAGTTATTTCCGCACCAAGCAAGACGATACACCACGTCCAGTACACCCAGACAAACAAAATGGGTACCACCGCTAACACGCCGTAAATAAGCTGATATGACGGGAACATGGTGATATAAAGCGCGAAACCTTTCTTTCCAGCCTCAAACAGGACCGCAGCGACAAAGGCGCCGACAATCGCATCCCGATTCGGTACGCGCGTGGTCGGCACCACGCTGTAGAGGAGCCAGAATGAGAGCCAGGAGAGGATCAGCGGGAAGAGACGCAGCACATCATCAATCACGGTATTGAGATCGCTGGCCCAGCGTAATGAGAGAAGATAGGAACTGATCGCCAGACTGGCCCCTGCCAGTAATGGTCCCAGCGTCAAAATCATCCAGTACACGGCAAAGGAGTACACTTTTGGCCGCGTGCGCGTGCTGCGCCAGATAGTATTCAGCGCGCTATCAATGGCATACATCAACAGCAGCGCGGTGACGATTAACCCGCAGGCCCCCACCGCCGTCATTTTGTTGGAGTTGGCGACAAACTGCTCAATGTAACGTTGAATCACATCGCCCGTTGCCGGGATAAAGTTGGCAAAAATAAAGTGTCGCAACTGGACGCTGACATCGGAAAACATCGGAAAAGCGGCGAAAAGCGCAAATACAACGGCGATCAGCGGCACTAATGAGAGCAACGAGACGTAGGCAAGATTCCCTGCCAGGGTCGTCATATTGTCCTCATCAATGCGCTTCCAGAGGAGCTTCAGCCAGGCCCAGATCGGTCGGGTATGATGCCTGGCTTTTTGATGCACGGTTTTTAGCATAACAACTTCGCGAAATACTCAGGAATGACGGTTTTATCGGTCACCAGAATGCTGGTTATCCCCAACTGGTTGGCCCCTTCTATATTATCGATGTTGTCGTCAAAAAAGACCGTGTCGCTCACTGAAAAACCCTCTTGCTGTAACACATGCTGATAAATCCGTGTCTCCGGCTTGCGCATCCCCAGATCCTGCGACAAATAAATATGGTCCGCCGCCTGGCGAATTTCTGGATATTCCTCTGGCCAGAACGTCGTATGCAGCCGGTTGGTGTTCGACAGGACGACCACGCGATGCCCCTGCTCACGCAGTTTCTGCATGATATCGATAACCTCAGGCCGTAGCGCGACAAAAACGGCCTGCCAGCCATGGGAAAACTGTTCGTAGCTCAGCGACAGATCCATCTCATGACAAAGGGCCTCGGCAAATGCTTCATCGGTGATTTCTCCCCGTTCGTGCTGATGGAAGGCCTCACCCATCGTAAAGCTCTGCTTTAACGACGCCAGCGGCACACGGCTCAGATCGCTCCAGGTACCTAATACGCGGTTGAAGTCGATATCGACAATCACATTACCTAAATCAAAGATATAGAGCATGTCCCTTCTCCTTACTTGCCGTGGATGAATAACTGTAGCGGGAAAGGGGCGTTTTGACTATGTACCCGTCAGGGAAAGATGAAGGAAAAAAAGGCGATGCCCTGAGAGCATCGCCTTGTTCTGGTGTGATATTTCTCGGTTTCTTAGAAGCTGTATTTCACCCCGAGCATCGCAGAGGTATCGCTGTAGCTGTTGTCGCCCATTTGCTGCGCCACGTTACCCCACACCTGCAGACGCGGGTTGATTTGCCCTTCAATACCCACTTTCAGCTCACCAATGTTACGTGTCCCGCTGATGTCATCCTTGATGGAGCCCATCTGTACGGTCTGGTTATTGGTGTTGTGGATCCAGTTCGCTTCAATGAACGGCTGGAAATCACGGCCTTTATCGGTATCTTTCTCCGCATGACCTTTCAGGTAAGCACGGACGCCGAGGCGAGTCATCAGGTTGCCGTCAGTTTTGTCTTTAACCACCGTCCCGTTGTGCTCACGGTGTGAATCGGCCTGCACGTCCATCCAGATAACCTGCGCTTTCGGTTGGATCCAGTAGGTTTTATTTTCACTTTCCCCGACCAGGAAGCTATAACCGCCTTCAACAGACGCCGTGATACCGTCGGATTTGTAGTTTTCGCTGGCCAGATGTTCGCCACTAACGGTGTTATCAAACCAGTTATACAGTACCCAACTGTCCAGATAGGTCCCGGTCTTATCCGCTTCATTGGCATACCAGGTGGCATACAGACCGACGCTGTAACCATCTACCTGCCCACGAGACGAATAGCCAGTGTAACTGTTACGGGTTTTACTTTTCTGGTTGGCATAACCCGCCATGGCACCCAGATGCCAGCGATCGAGGCCGTCGCTGCTCCACTGCGCCAGGTCGCCGCCTAACTGCAGAACATAACGGTTAGCGTTGGTTTTCAACTGCCCGCTGCCGTCAGTAAAGCGATTATGGCCCCCTACGTTACGCATCCACATACTGGTGACTTTTTCTTCGCCAGTCAGCATATCGGTATACTGAGTTTCACCCAGACGGTCATGCAGACGGGTGATAAACATCGTATTGGCCGCATAGTTGTTCGCCAGATAACTCCCGAATTCAGGGCGATACTGGTGCTCGACGGGACCCGGATATACTGGCGGTCCTGGAGGATCAGTTGGGTCTGGCTGCGCGGGATCGGGATCCGGCTCAGTCGGTGGTGGCGGAGGCGGCTCCACTGGCGGCGGATCCACCGGTGACAGCTCGCTGGTCAGATACCAGTCACTGGCTTTTTTCACCACGTCATAGTCGTACGCACCGGCGACGATACGCCCTGATTTGGTAAAGGTACCGTCAGAGTTTCCGGCAACCTCAACAATTTTAATCCCATCGACGGTCAGTTCACCCACACCACCAATGTTGTTGATCCCCACTTTGGTATTACCGGAGGTATCGCCATTCACTTTCAGCATGTCAGTTAATGAACCGTCACCTTCCAGTACGGTATTCAGCACTAACAGCGCGTTGGTCCCGATGTAGTTTCCTATCACAGTCAATGTTTTGAAGGTTCCCGCATCATCGCGAGACACGCCGTCAGGACTATAGCGCAGCGTCGCCTGATCCAGCGTCAGATTAGAGACCACGGAATTTCCAGTCATCGTCCATTCGCTGCTGGCACCCTTCATATCCAGATTAATAGTCGCACGGTAAGATGCTGTATTTTCCAGTTGCGAAGAGTTGGCGGTGCCCACGAAATGGCTTCCATCATCCATTGTCAGGTCAATAATGCCGCTATAGCGTGCATAAAGGTTGCCCTCAATGTTATAGACACCAGAGCTTGCAGTGTCCGTAGTGGCATCCCAGGAGCGAATGAGGCCTTTACTTTGATAGGCATACATCGCATTGGCATTATTGCCTGTCGCCTTAATGGTGGTGTCCCCACCCAAATTCACTGTGGCAAAATCACTGCTGGCGTAAGCATAGATACCATTCGCGCCACTACCAGTGGTTGTGATATTGACGTTATTGAGGTTGACCTCACCTTTCCTTCCTGCGTAAACACCATGAGCATTCGAACCAGAAGTGGTAATGGTTGCAGTACCGCCAATCGTGACATCCGCGATTCCCGCAGCACTGCCAAATAAGTCACCGAGATCCTTACCAGCATAGATCCCGTATCCGGAGTTCGCGCCGCCAGAACCACGGGTAACAATATCCGCATTCCCATGAACAATAATTGATGACTGTGCGCTGGTATTTGCTCTGGATATATTTGCGCGCAACCCCATACCATTTTCGGCATCCACCCTCACGTTACCGCTCACTTCCACAACGGAGGATGCGTTGCTCAACTCACGTCCGAGGTTAATCCCGTCGGAACTCGTTCCGGTAGTAATAATAGAGATATTTTCAGCTTCCAGTCTGCCACCCGCATTTTTTGAGTGGATACCATCTGCTTCCGAACCGGTTGTATTAATTACCAGATTTTTAAATTTATAGCCTGCGCTATCGAGGTATACACCCCAACCTTGCAAAGGTGTAGTTGTTCCGTTTTGGCTGGTATTAATCATGGTTTCGTTAAATGTCGTATAGTCCCGACTATTTGACATCAGAGGATTACCACTATAGTAAATCGTCTGGTCATCACATAAGAACTGTGCCGTAGTCGTGTAACTACACCCCGCGGAAACCGCTTGCCCGCTGAATCCTCCGAGCGCCAGCGCACTGGCGATACAGAGAGCCAATTTCCCCGGTGAGGGTGGTTTGCATTTCATTTTTTGTGTTTTCATAGGAATACCTTTTCCGTACTACTCTTTTTTCGGATAAGAGCATAAAAGACGCAGTAAAAATTAATTAAAAGGCAAAGCGGGTCCGTTCATCTTTAAAACCTAAAGATTCACTTACCTTAAAATTATAAATCTTTCCTTTTGCGCGATTAATACAGTTATTCAAAGGTTATGTCAACGGGGGTTGAACTGACGAAAAAGGAAAAATAATAAGAGAACATCCATTTATTTATATTATTCCTGGGCGTTTTTTTAATGAATAAAAAGAGTGCGTAACGAGGGTAAAAAAAGCTTACGAATCAATGCACATTAAAAGCACAATTTGATAATTCATGCGAGTTTTAGGATTTTTATACATAATACCAGGACGTTTAACTATTTATATTTTTTGTGATAAGAACCGCCTGAACGGCGGTTTATTTTGAAAGGAGTCTGTTACGGAGAAACGCCATCATCCTGGTCTGGGCTCACCTGAACGATTTCAACCTGATGAGACTGAAGAAGCGTATGCAGAGCCGGGCCAGGGAGTTCATCAGTAAACAACGCGGTTACCGCAGAAACATTGCCAATTTCTACCGCCGCCGAGGCGTGGTATTTCGTATGATCGGCAGCAAGCAGAATATGGCGGGAGTGAGCCATCATCGTCTTCACCACACTGGCCTCATTGACGTCAAATTCCAGCATCGCGCCATCGCTTTCAATCGCCCCGACGCTGGTGACGAGGTAGTCCGCCCGGAAATCAGCGACAAACGCAGTCGCAGAAGGGCCAATAATCCCGCTGTTATGTGGACGCAGCGTTCCACCGGGGACCATCACTTCGAAACGGGGATTGTTATAGAGAATATGCGCAACCCGAAGGCTGTTGGTGATGATACGCAGATGATTGTGGTTCAACAACGCCCGCGCCACCTGCTCTACGGTAGTGCCAATGGTGATGAACACCGTTGAACCATCTGGAATGTAGTCCGCCACCGCTTCCGCGATGGCTTTTTTCTCTTGCGTCCACGAGACTTCACGTTGCTCAAAGGCAGTGTTAACCACGCTGGACGCGCGGCCAGCGCCACCGTGATGACGGGTAATCAGCCCCTGTTCGCTTAATTTACGGATATCACGGCGCACCGTCTGCGTAGAGACATCCAGTAAACCCGCCAGTTCATCAATGTTCATATACCCACGCTCACCAACGAGCGATAGCAACTGATCATGCCGTGGGTTACCGGTCAGTTCGGTAAAACTCATGAAAATTCCTCGAAAAACCATTGCCCTGCATTTTATACAAAAAGTGACAGAAAAGATCGGGTTTGATCACAGTCAGGAATTCCTGCACGTCCTCCCGGTCGGGTACATTTCAGCGCCGCCACCCCACTGGCGAACCTGACCGCGTCTTTCAGTTCGCTTCCTGATGCGAGGCTGAATGCCAGCGCACCGTGGAAAACATCGCCTGCCCCGGTTGTATCCACCACATCCACCGCAAAACCGGCCTGGTGTTGCAGCGTGCCATTTTCTATCCAGTCACACCCTTCACTACCTTGCGTGACGTAGACATGTCCATTTGTGAGCGTTTGTGATTGTTTCAACGCATTGGCGGTCTCATTGATGCCCGTCAGGCGCGCCAGACCCGGGGCCGAAAACACAGCATGATCGCTTAAGGCCACCAGCTCGCTGATGTCCTGAGGCGTCACATCACCATCCAGCAGCGTCTCCACGCCCGCCTGATGCGCCAGCGTAAAGGCCTGCTTTGCCCCTTCATGCCAGCGAACGTCCGCCAGTACGATATCCCACTGGGAAAAGTCGATGTCATTGAGCCAGTCGGCCTCCGCCGGCAAATCGGGGCTCGGGAAATTGACGATAATCCGCTCCCCTTGAGCATCAACCATGATAGCCGATTGCGACGACTTTGCCCCCGCATAACGCCGGGTGTAACGGGTATTGACCCCCAGAGATTCCAGCTCCGCCAACAGGTGTTTTCCGGTGTCGTCATCGCCCACACGGCCAATAAAGTCTACCTGTGCCCCTAACTTCGCCGCTGCCACTGCGGCAGTGGCGGCTGGTCCACCGCCCACCTCGGTATAACGACGCGCCACATATTTACCGCCTACAGCCGGTAACGTTTCTACGTAATAGATGCGATCCAGCACGGTAATACCTACACAAGCAATACGAATCATGGTCGTTCCTTAAGCATTTCGGGATGAGATTATTTTAATTCCACAAAATGTTTAAAAAGTGACGGCTGTCAATTTTTTGACCATAAATTACAAATACGATCAAAAACAGACAGAAACAACCGGTCATAATTGACAAAAAATGACACCACCGTCTCAGGAGAACGATATGGCAGTCATCGCATTTATCGGATTAGGACAGATGGGCGCCCCAATGGCGAGCAACTTACTCAAACAGGGTCACCAACTTAGCGTTTTTGACGTTAACCCCGATGCCGTCCAACGTCTGGTCGAAAAAGGGGCACAACCAGCCCGCTCTCCAGCACAGGCCGCAGAAGGCGCTGAGTTTGTCATCACTATGCTGCCCAACGGCGATCTGGTGCGCAGCGTATTATTGGGCGAAAAAGGCGTTTGCGAACGCCTCTCCCCACAAGCGCTGGTGATCGATATGTCAACCATCCATCCCTTGCAGACTGACAAGCTGATCGCCGACCTTCGCGTTAAAGGCTTCGCCATGATGGATGTCCCGGTCGGGAGAACCTCGGATCACGCCGTTGCCGGTACATTGCTGTTGCTGGCGGGCGGCACACCGGACCAGGTCGAGCGCGCCACACCGGTACTGATGGCAATGGGGAATGAGTTGATTAACGCCGGCGGCCCAGGAATGGGGATCCGCGTGAAGTTGATTAACAACTACATGAGCATTGCGCTGAATGCCCTGTCAGCCGAAGCCGCCGTGCTGTGTGAAGCGCTGGGTCTCTCCTTCGATGTCGCGCTACAGGTCATGAGCGGGACACCCGCAGGTAAAGGTCACTTCACCACCTCGTGGCCGAACAAAGTGCTGAAAGGCGATCTTTCCCCGGCCTTCATGATCGACCTGGCCCACAAAGATCTCGGCATCGCGCTGGATGTCGCCAACCAGCTGCACGTTCCTATGCCGCTCGGCGCGGCGTCCAGGGAAGTTTATAACCAGGCACGAGCCGCTGGCCGTGGGCGGGAAGACTGGACCGCCATTCTTGAACAGGTTCGCACTTCTGCCGGACTGAAAAACCACCATTGACAGGTAAAAAGGACTGAAGAATGACCACGTACACCCTGAAAGATATCACCAGACCTTCCGGCGGTTTCGCCATGCTGGCCGTTGACCAGCGTGAAGCAATGCGCCTGATGTTTGCCGCCGCAGGCACGCCAACGCCGGTCACCGATCAGCATCTCACGGATTTTAAAGTCAATGCTGCAAAAATTCTCTCGCCGTATGCCTCCGCGATCCTGCTTGACCAACAGTTTTGCTACCGCCAGGCGGTAGAGCAGAACGCCGTTGCCAAAAGCTGCGCCATGATTGTCGCCGCCGACGCCTTCATCCCGGGTAATGGCATCCCCGTCGACAGCGTAGTGATTGATAAAACCATCAATCCTCAGGCCGTCAAGCAGGATGGCGCGAAAGCCTTAAAACTGCTGGTGCTCTGGCGCAGTGATGAAGATGCGCAGCAACGTCTTGAAATGGTGAAAGAATTTAATACGTTGTGCCATAGCCAGGGTCTATTGAGCATCATCGAACCGGTAGTCCGTCCGCCGCGTCGCGGCGATCAATTCGATCGTGAACAGGCGATTATCGACGCCGCCAAAGAACTGGGCGACAGCGGCGCCGATCTCTATAAGGTCGAAATGCCGCTGCAGGGTAAAGGCACGCAGCAAGCCCTGCTCAGCGCGTCTCAACACCTGAACGAACACATCAATATGCCGTGGGTCATTCTCTCTTCCGGCGTTGATGAAAAGCTGTTTCCACGCGCGGTCAGCGTTGCGATGAGCGCAGGCGCTTCTGGCTTCCTGGCCGGTCGTGCGGTCTGGTCATCGGTGATTGGCCTGCCGGACAGCGAGATGATGCTGCGTGATGTGTCTGCACCTAAATTGCAACGCTTAGGTGAAATTGTCGATGAAATGATGGCCCGCCGCCGTTAATACGAGGATCAAAGCATGAAATGGTTTAACACCATGAGCCACAACCGCTGGCTGGAGCAAGAAACCGATCGCATCTTCAATTTTGGTAAGAACGCGGCGGTGCCAACCGGATTCGGCTGGCTGGGTAATAAAGGACAGGTCAAAGAAGAGATGGGCACGCACCTGTGGATCACCGCCCGCATGCTGCACGTCTATTCCGTCGCCGCAGCGATGGGCAGACCGGGCGCTTACAGCCTGGTCGATCACGGTATTAAGGCCATGAACGGCGCGCTGCGGGATAAAAAATACGGTGGCTGGTACGCCTGCGTGAATGATGAAGGCGTGGTAGATGCCTCCAAACAGGGATACCAACACTTTTTTGCACTGCTGGGCGCTGCCAGCGCGGTCACCACCGGACACCCTGAGGCCAGGAAACTGCTCGATTACACCATTGAAGTCATTGAGAAATACTTCTGGAGTGAAGAAGAGCAAATGTGCCTGGAATCCTGGGATGAAGCGTTTAGCAAAACCGAAGACTATCGCGGCGGCAATGCCAATATGCACGCCGTTGAAGCCTTCCTGATTGTTTACGACGTCACCCATGACAAAAAATGGCTGGATCGTGCGATCCACATCGCCTCGGTCATCATTCACGATGTCGCCCGCAAAGGGGAATACCGGGTCAATGAGCATTTCGACGTGAACTGGAACCCGGTCCGCGACTACAACAAAGACAATCCCGCCCACCGTTTCCGCGCCTATGGCGGCACGCCAGGCCACTGGATTGAGTGGGGCCGTCTGATGCTGCATATCCACGCCGCGTTAGAAGCGAGAAGCGAACAACCGCCCGCCTGGTTACTGGAAGACGCAAAAGGTCTTTTCCACGCCACCATTCGTGATGCCTGGGCGCCCGACGGCGCTGACGGCATCGTGTACACCGTTGACTGGGATGGCAAACCCATTGTTCGTGAACGGGTGCGCTGGCCGATTGTAGAAGCAATGGGTACCGCCTATGCGCTATATACGGTCACGGGCGATCGCCAGTACGAAACCTGGTATCAGACCTGGTGGGAATACTGCATTAAGTACCTGATGGATTACGAAAATGGTTCCTGGTGGCAGGAGCTGGATGCGGACAACAAGGTCACAACCCGGGTATGGGACGGTAAACAGGATATTTATCACCTGTTGCACTGTCTGGTTATCCCACGTTTACCGCTGGCACCGGGCCTTGCTCCTGCGGTTGCTGCCGGTCTTCTGGATATCAACGCCAGGTAAGCAACGAGGATAGCAGCCATGCATAGCGGTGGAAAAACACTTCATCTTCAGGCCGGGCACTACTGCGCGAAAATAGTCACAGTTGGCGCCGGATTAGCAGAACTGACGCACCGTGGGCGTCACGTCGTTATTCCCCATAAGCCGGAAGAGATACCGTTGGCGCATTTGGGAAAAGTGCTAATACCCTGGCCAAATCGCGTGGCAAAAGGCTGCTATCAACATAACGGCAAGCGCTTCCAGCTTGCTATTAACGATCCGGTTACGCATAGCGCTATTCATGGATTACTGGCCTGGCGGGACTGGCAGATTAATCAGCAGTCAAAAACGGAAGCGTCACTGACGATTTTTCTGCCGCCTTCTTATGGTTATCCCTTTGCGCTGGTTTCAGAGGTGATTTATCGACTGGAGGAAACACACGGGCTGCATGTCTTTATTCGTACGCAGAATCTGAGTGACGAAATCGCACCGTATGGTGCCGGAGCCCATCCCTATTTGACCTGCAATCTGCACCCCATTGATGGTTGTGAATTGACGCTTCCTGCGAGTGAAGAAACAGGTAGTGAACGGGATTTCACAACGCCGCGACGCATTGCAGGAACCTCTATCGATCATACATTCAGGGTCTTGACACCTGAGGTTGAGTGGGAAGTCAGGATGACCTGTGCCTCACAAAACATAACGACTTTTTTACGCAGCCATCAACCCTGGCTGCAGGTATATACCGGCGAGAAATTAGCAAGGCGTGGTCTTGCAGTGGAACCGATGACCTGCCCACCCGATGCCTTTAACTCCGGAACAGGCCTGATTTATCTCGCGCCAGGAGAAACACATCAGATGCATTTTCTCATCGGTAGCGAATAAAAGATTTCCGACAAATTACCGAATTACCCTATTTATTACGGAGACGATGATGAATTCGTTACAACAACGGTCAACCCCTTTAGAGCTGACGACGTTACAGAATGGATTTACGCTAACGTACCACCAGCGATTAATTTTACGTCACAGCGAAGCAGCCCCCTGTCTGTGGGTTGGTGCTGGCGTCGCCGATATCGACATGTTTCGTGGCAACTTCAACATTAAAGACAAACTTAACGAGAAAATTGCCCTGACCGATGCCACGGTCAGTGAATCAGCCGGCGGCTGGCGAGTACGCTTTAGTCGTGGTGATGCCGTCAATGCGACGCTGCATATCTCCACCGATGAAGCGGGTCGTTTGCAACTGTATCTGCACAATGACGATCCCGACCATAACCGTATCTGGCTGAGACTGGCGGCTAACCCGGATGACCATATCTACGGCTGCGGCGAGCAGTTCTCTTACTTCGACCTGCGTGGCAAGCCGTTTCCACTGTGGACCAGCGAACAGGGTGTGGGCCGAAATAAGAATAGCTACGTCACCTGGCAGGCCGACTGCAAAGAGAACGCAGGCGGCGACTACTACTGGACCTTCTTCCCACAACCCACGTTTGTCAGTACGCAGAAGTATTACTGCCACGTTGATAACAGTTGCTACATGAATTTTGACTTCAGCGCGCCGGATTATCACGAACTGGCGTTGTGGGAGGAGAAAACCACCCTGCGTATTGAATGCGCCGACACCTATATCGCGCTGCTGGAAAAACTGACCGCGCTGTTAGGTCGCCAACCAGAATTACCGGACTGGATTTATGATGGCGTCACGCTGGGCATTCAAGGCGGCACCGAAGTGTGCCAGAAGAAACTGGATACGATGCGTCGCGCTGGCGTGAAGGTAAACGGCATCTGGGCGCAGGACTGGTCCGGGATCCGCATGACATCATTCGGTAAGCGCGTGATGTGGAACTGGAAGTGGAACAGCGACAACTATCCACAACTGGACAGCCGTATCAAACAGTGGAACGCCGAAGGCGTGCAGTTCCTTTCATATATCAACCCGTATGTCGCCAGCGATAAAGACCTGTGCGCCGAAGCGGCAAAGCACGGTTATCTGGCAAAAGATACTTCCGGTAATGATTATCTGGTTGAATTTGGTGAGTTTTACGGCGGCGTGGTTGATTTGACCAACCCGGCGGCCTACGACTGGTTCAAAGACGTCATCAAGAAAAACATGATCGCACTCGGCTGCGGCGGCTGGATGGCGGACTTTGGCGAATACCTGCCGACCGACACGGTTCTGCATAACGGCGTCAGCGCGGAGATCATGCATAACGCCTGGCCTGCGCTGTGGGCAAAATGTAACTACGAGGCATTACAGGAAACCGGCAAACTCGGCGAGATCCTGTTCTTTATGCGCGCAGGCTATACCGGCAGTCAGAAATACTCGACCATGATGTGGGCGGGTGACCAGAACGTGGACTGGAGTCTGGACGATGGACTCGCCTCCGTTATTCCCGCTGCCCTGTCGCTGGCTATGAGCGGTCACGGCCTGCACCACAGCGATATTGGCGGCTATACCACTCTGTTTGAGATGAAACGCAGCAAAGAGTTGCTGCTGCGCTGGTGTGATTTCAATGCTTTCACGCCCATGATGCGCACCCACGAAGGTAACCGTCCCGGTGATAACTGGCAGTTTGACAGCGATGAGGAAACCATCGCCCATTTCGCCAGAATGACGACCGTGTTCACGACGTTGAAGCCGTACCTTAAGCAAGCCGTCGCGCAAAACGCCGCAACTGGCTTGCCAGTTATGCGTCCGTTGTTCCTGCATTACGAAAACGATGCGCGCACCTACACCCTGAAATACCAGTACCTGCTGGGGCAAGACCTGCTGGTCGCTCCGGTACATGAGCAGGGCCGCAGCGACTGGACGCTGTATCTGCCGGAGGATCATTGGGTGAATCTCTGGACAGGTGAAACGCAAAGCGGCGGCGAGGTAACCGTGGATGCGCCAGTAGGTAAACCGCCAGTCTTTTATCGCGCGAAAAGTGAGTGGGCGTCGCTGTTTGCATCTTTACGCCACATCTAATAAGGCTCGCCCATGGGAAAACTCATGGGCAAATGAGGGATAATCATGAGTCAAAACATAACCAACCCGGCAACCCTACGCTTGCCCTTTAAGGAAAAACTCGCCTACGGGATGGGTGATTTAGGTTCCAATATTCTTCTGGATATCGGTACGCTCTATTTACTGAAGTTTTATACCGATGTTCTCGGTTTACCGGGCACCTATGGCGGTATCATTTTTCTTATTGCCAAGTTTTTTACCGCGTTTACCGATATGGGAACCGGTATTATGCTCGATTCACGACGTAAAATCGGTCCAAAAGGTAAATTCCGTCCTTTTGTTATGTACGCTGCGTTTCCGGTGACCCTGCTGGCTATCGCTAACTTTGTCGGTACACCGTTTGAAATCACCGGAAAAACGGTCATGGCGACCGTCCTGTTTATGCTCTACGGGCTGTTCTTCAGCATGATGAACTGTTCCTATGGCGCAATGGTGCCCGCCATCACCAAAAACCCGGACGAACGCGCCTCGCTCGCCGCCTGGCGGCAGGGTGGCGCGACGCTTGGCCTGCTGCTGTGCACCGTCGGTTTTGTGCCGGTCATGAACCTGATCGAAGGCAATTCGCAACTGGGGTATATCTTCGCCGCGACGCTGTTCTCGCTGTTCGGGTTGTTCTTTATGTGGTGCTGCTATGCCGGGGTGAAAGAGCGCTATGTCGAAGTGAAACCTGTCGACGCGGCGCAAAAACCGGGATTATTGCAGTCCTTTCGTGCCATCGCCGGTAACCGTCCGCTTTTCATCCTGTGTATTGCCAATCTCTGCACGCTCGGCGCATTTAACGTCAAGCTGGCGATCCAGGTTTATTACACCCAGTACGTGCTGAACGATCCGATTTTGCTGTCGTGGATGGGCTTTTTCAGCATGGGCTGTATCTTCATCGGCGTCTTTTTAATGCCGGGGATGGTGCGTCGCTTTGGCAAGAAAAAGGTCTATATCGGTGGCCTGCTGATCTGGGTTGCAGGCGATCTCCTCAACTACCTCTTCGGCGGAGGCTCGGTCAGTTTTGTCGCGTTCTCCTGCCTGGCATTCTTCGGCTCTGCGTTTGTGAACAGCCTGAACTGGGCGCTGGTTTCCGACACGGTGGAATACGGCGAATGGCGAACTGGCGTGCGTTCTGAAGGGACGGTTTACACCGGTTTTACGTTCTTCCGTAAGGTTTCACAGGCGCTGGCCGGCTTCTTCCCGGGATGGATGCTGACCCAAATTGGCTATGTGCCTAACGTGGTGCAATCGGCGGGAACGGTCGAGGGGTTACGGCAGCTGATCTTTATTTATCCCTGTGCGCTGGCGGTCGTCACCATCATTGCAATGGGCTGTTTCTACAATCTCAACGAAAAAATGTATATCCGTATCGTTGGCGAAATCGAAGCCCGTAAACAAACGATTTAAAACAATAATATCCAACGCCCTACGGGGCGTTATGAGAGGCGATTATGTCTGACCATGATCCGCTAACGCTGAAACTGAGCCTGCGTGAGAAGTGCGCCTACGGCATAGGTGATTTTGGCTCAAACCTGATGCTGTGTATCGGGACGCTGTATCTGCTTAAGTTTTATACCGATGTGCTGGGGATGCCTGCGTATTACGGCGGCATAATCTTCCTGGTGGCGAAGTTCTTTACTGCCTTTACCGATATATTAACCGGTGTATTGCTGGATTCACGCCGTAATATTGGTGTAATGGGTAAATTCCGCCCCTTCATACTTTATGCCTCTTTTCCCGTGGCGCTGGTTGCCAGCGCGCAGTTCTTTGCCACGGACTTTACCTTAACGGTGAAGACGACGCTGGCCACCCTCCTGTTTATGCTGTTTGGTTTGTTTTATAGCCTTATGAACTGCTCTTATGGTGCAATGGTGCCAGCTATCACCAAAAACCCGCACGAACGCGCCCAGCTTGCCGCCTGGCGCCAGGGCGGCGCAACCATTGGTCTGCTGCTGTGTACCGTCGGCTTTATGCCGATTCAGGCGTTGTTTACCCGTTCGCCATCGTTGGGCTATTTAATTGCCGCGCTGATTTTCTCCGTGTGCGGACTGTTCAGTATGTGGTGGTGTTTCCGTGGCGTTAAGGAACGTTACATCGAAATCGTGCCAGATCACCATAAGCCTGGCATTCTCAAGTCGTTCTGCGCGATTTTCCGCAACCCACCTCTGTTAGTGCTGTGTATTGCCAATCTGTGTACGCTGGCAGCGTTCAACATCAAACTGGCGATCCAGGTCTATTACACACAGTACGTTCTGAACGATATCCATTTGCTCTCATGGATGGGCTTCTTCAGCATGGGGTGCATTCTGGCAGGTGTACTGTTAGTACCCATGACCGTAAGGCGTTTCGGTAAAAAACAGGTTTATCTCGGAGGGCTAACACTCTGGGCAGTTGGGGATATCCTGAATTTCTTTTGGGGCGGAACCTCCTTTTTATTCGTCACCTTTTCTTGTGTAGCCTTCTTCGGTACCGCCTTCGTGAACAGCCTGAACTGGGCACTGGTGCCGGATACCGTGGATTACGGCGAATGGAAAACGGGGATTCGCGCAGAAGGTTCCGTCTATACCGGATATACCTTTTCGCGCAAGATTTCCGCTGCGTTGGCGGGGTTCCTGCCCGGAATGATGTTGACCCAGATTGGTTATATCCCCAACATCGCGCAAAGCGACGCGACCTTACTGGGATTACGCCAGTTAATTTTTCTCTGGCCCTGTGGTCTGGCGATTATTGCTGCACTGACCATGGGTTTCTTTTATAAGCTTAACGAGGCGCGTTTCGCTTTTATTATTGAGGAAATAAATCAACGAAAAAAGAACAACACTCGTTCTGACGTAACCAATAACAATAAAAACATCGCTACTGTAAATCTTTAAACAAATCTTGCCGCTATTTCCATCCAGATGGATGGCGGCTTCCCTACGCTTAAAAAACGGATTTATGATGAAAACATTACATACTCTCATTCTGTTATCTTCAGTGATATCCACCTCTGTAGTTGCTGGCGCTTATGTCGAAAACCGGGAGGCGTATAATCTGGCATCCGATCAACAAGAGATCATGCTGCGCGTTGGCTATAACTTTGACATGGGTGCGGGCATTATGCTCACTAATACCTATACGCTCCAGCGTGAAGACGAGTTAAAACACGGCTATAACGAGATCGAGGGCTGGTATCCGCTCTTCAAACCCACGGATAGATTAACGATCCAACCTGGCGGGTTGATTACCGACAAGAGTATTGGCTCCAGCGGCGCGGTGTATCTGGACGTGAATTACAAGTTTACACCGTGGTTTAATCTGACGGTGCGTAACCGCTACAACCATAATAATTACAGCTCGGTCGATTTAAATGGCGATCGGGATAATAATGATACCTATGAGATCGGCAACTACTGGAACTTTATTATTACCGATAAATTCTCGTATACCTTTGAACCCCACTATTTTATGCGGGTGAATGATTTTAATAGCAGCAATGGCAAGGATCATCACTGGGAAATTACGAATACCTTCCGTTATCGGATCAACCAGAACTGGCTGCCCTACTTCGAACTGCGCTGGCTGGACCGGAACGTAGAACCCTATCACCGCGAACAAAATCAGATTCGCGTTGGGGTTAAATATTTCTTCTGAATAGATTGAGGTAAAGAAAAGCCGCTGAAATCAGCGGCTTTTTTCGTCACAAGATTATCAATTAATCTTCTTTCGGACCACGGTTCGCGCGGCGGCGATCGTTTTCCGTCAGGTGACGTTTACGAATACGGATAGACTGCGGCGTCACTTCTACCAGTTCGTCGTCATCGATGAACTCCAGAGCTTGTTCCAGAGTCATCTTAACCGGCGGAACCAGAACCGTGGCTTCGTCAGTACCGGAAGATTCGCGTTGGGGTTAAATATTTCTTCTGAATAGATTGAGGTAAAGAAAAGCCGCTGAAATCAGCGGCTTTTTTCGTCACAAGATTATCAATTAATCTTCTTTCGGACCACGGTTCGCGCGGCGGCGATCGTTTTCCGTCAGGTGACGTTTACGAATACGGATAGACTGCGGCGTCACTTCTACCAGTTCGTCGTCATCGATGAACTCCAGAGCTTGTTCCAGAGTCATCTTAACCGGCGGAACCAGAACCGTGGCTTCGTCAGTACCGGAAGCACGCATGTTGGTCAGTTTCTTACCGGTCAGGCAGTTTACCGTCAGGTCGTTAGAACGGCTATGAATACCGATGATCTGGCCTTCGTACACTTCAGCACCGTGACCCAGGAACAGCTTACCGCGGTCCTGCAGGCTGAACAGTGCAAACGCAACCGCTTTACCCTGACCGTTGGAGATCAGTACGCCGTTCTGGCGCTGACCCACTTCACCCGGACGTACGTCGTCGTAGTGGCTGAAGGTGGAGTACAGCAGACCGGTACCGGAGGTCATGGTCATGAATTCTGAACGGAAGCCGATCAGACCACGGCTTGGAATCACGTAGTCGAGACGTACGCGGCCTTTGCCATCTGGATTCATATTTTTCAGGTCGCCTTTACGCTCGCCCAGTGCCTGCATGACAGAACCCTGGTGCTGCTCTTCAACGTCCAGCGTCACGTTCTCGAACGGCTCTTGTTTACGACCATCGATTTCGCGGAAGATAACTTTCGGACGGGAAACCGCCATTTCGAAACCTTCACGACGCATGTTTTCGATCAGAACAGACAGGTGCAGCTCACCACGACCGGATACACGGAACGCGTCCGCATCTTCAGTTTCTTCAACACGCAGTGCAACGTTGTGCACCAGCTCTTTGTTCAGGCGGTCAAGGATCTGACGAGAGGTAACGTATTTACCTTCTTTGCCACAGAACGGAGAGGTGTTGACGTTGAAGAACATGGTGACGGTCGGTTCATCAACAGACAGTGCCGGCAGCGCTTCCACATTCTGCGGATCGCAGATGGTGTCAGAGATGTTCAGCTCGCCCAGACCGGTGATCGCGATGATGTCGCCTGCTTCTGCCAGATCGCTATCGATACGCTCCAGACCCAGGTGAGTCAGGACTTTACCGACTTTACCGTTGCGAGTTTTGCCTTCGCTATCCACGATAGTAATCTGCTGGTTCGGCTTCACTTTACCGCGTTTGATGCGGCCGATACCGATAACGCCAACGTAGTTGTTGTAGTCCAGCTGAGAGATCTGCATCTGGAACGGACCATCAAGGTCAACGTCCGGCGCAGGTACGTGGTCGACAATCGCCTGATACAGCGGGGTCATGTCTTCCGCCATATCTTCGTGATCCAGACCAGCAATACCGTTCAGCGCAGAAGCGTAGATGATCGGGAAATCCAGCTGTTCGTCGGTCGCGTCGAGGTTCACAAACAGGTCAAATACCTGATCGACAACCCAGTCCGGACGCGCGCCAGGACGGTCAACTTTGTTGATGACCACGATCGGCTTCAGGCCATGCGCAAAGGCTTTTTTGGTCACGAAGCGCGTCTGCGGCATTGGGCCGTCAAATGCGTCAACCACCAGCAGCACAGAGTCAACCATGGACATGACACGCTCAACTTCACCACCGAAGTCTGCGTGCCCAGGGGTATCAACGATGTTGATACGATAATCATTCCATTTGATAGCGGTGTTTTTCGCGAGGATGGTAATCCCACGCTCTTTCTCCAAATCGTTGGAGTCCATCACACGCTCTTGAGTTTCGGCACGAGAGTCGAACGTACCGGATTGCTGCAGCAGCTTATCAACCAGGGTAGTTTTACCATGGTCGACGTGCGCGATGATGGCGATGTTACGCAAATTTTCGATCACAACTTTGCCTCAGGCATTAGAAATAGCGCGTTATTGTACACGGATTAATCGCACTACAAAACAGGATCACAAACATCCTCCGCAAACAAGTATTGCAGAGTTTCTTTGTGATCGCTTTCACGGAGCGTTAAAAGGGTTATGCACGGTCCATTGCACCAATATGGTGCTTAATGTTCACATTAAAGCACTATACTGGTGCAACATACACGGCATGGTGCAACCCTTTTGCACGATGGTGCGCATGATAACGCCTTTTAGGGGCAATTTAAAAGTTGGCACAGATTTCGCTTTATCTTTTTTACGGCGACACGGCCAATGATTAAAGAATTGAACACCTCGTTACCACGACGACTATGACCAATCTGGAGAGTTAAGTATGTCCGCTGAACACGTTTTGACGATGCTGAATGAGCACGAAGTGAAGTTTGTTGATTTGCGCTTCACTGATACCAAAGGTAAAGAACAGCACGTCACGATTCCTGCTCATCAGGTAAATGCCGAATTCTTCGAAGAAGGCAAAATGTTTGACGGCTCTTCGATTGGTGGCTGGAAAGGCATCAATGAATCCGACATGGTGCTGATGCCGGATGCTTCTACCGCAGTCATCGACCCGTTCTTCGCGGATTCTACGCTGATCATCCGTTGTGACATCCTGGAACCTGGTACCCTGCAAGGCTATGATCGCGACCCGCGCTCTATCGCCAAGCGTGCTGAAGAATACCTGCGCTCCACCGGCATCGCGGATACCGTTCTGTTTGGGCCAGAACCAGAATTCTTCCTGTTTGACGATATCCGTTTCGGCGCGTCAATTTCCGGTTCTCACGTGGCTATCGATGACATCGAAGGTGCCTGGAACTCCTCCACCCAGTACGAAGGTGGTAACAAAGGTCACCGTCCGGCAGTAAAAGGCGGCTACTTCCCGGTTCCACCAGTAGATTCTGCTCAGGACATCCGTTCTGAAATGTGTCTGGTGATGGAGCAAATGGGCCTGGTCGTTGAAGCTCACCACCATGAAGTGGCCACTGCGGGTCAGAACGAAGTGGCAACCCGCTTCAACACCATGACCAAAAAAGCGGACGAAATTCAGATCTACAAATATGTGGTACACAACGTCGCTCACCGCTTCGGCAAAACCGCGACCTTTATGCCAAAACCGATGTTCGGCGATAACGGTTCCGGTATGCACTGCCACATGTCCCTGTCCAAGAACGGTACCAACCTGTTCTCTGGCGACAAATATGCGGGCCTGTCTGAGCAAGCGCTGTACTACATCGGCGGCGTAATCAAACACGCTAAAGCGATTAACGCCCTTGCGAACCCGACCACCAACTCATACAAGCGTCTGGTCCCGGGCTACGAAGCACCGGTTATGCTGGCTTACTCTGCCCGTAACCGTTCTGCCTCTATCCGTATTCCAGTGGTCGCGTCTCCAAAAGCACGTCGTATCGAAGTCCGTTTCCCGGATCCGGCAGCGAACCCGTACCTGTGCTTTGCAGCACTGCTGATGGCCGGTCTTGACGGCATTAAGAACAAGATCCACCCTGGCGAAGCCATGGACAAAAACCTGTACGACCTGCCGCCGGAAGAAGCGAAAGAGATCCCACAGGTTGCAGGTTCTCTGGAAGAAGCACTGAACGAGCTGAACCTGGATCGCGAGTTCCTGAAAGCGGGCGGCGTGTTCACTGATGAAGCTATCGATGCTTACATCGCGCTGCGTATTGAAGAAAACGACCGCGTACGCATGACGCCGCACCCGGTAGAGTTTGAGCTGTACTACAGCGTTTAACTGTATCTTAAAAGCCCGACGAATTTCGCGTTGCGGCAAGGCGGCAACGGAGCGAATCCCCAGGAACAGAGATAACGATGTGACTGGGGTGAGCGAAGGTAGCCAACGCAGCAGCAGCGTGAAAGGCGTCAGGTGTTTTTTAGTTGCCGTGGAAACTTTTAGCCCATCTCACGATGGGCTTTTTTCACCGTCAACAATCTGATCCTTCGCGCTTTTTCTACATAAAAAGCTATAATGCACTAAATTGGTGCAAATTTTTCAGGAGACTGCTGTATGGCAACAGGCACGCTGCCCGATGCTGGGCAGATCCTCAATTCTTTAATCAACAGCATCTTACTGGTCGACGATGAGCTGGCGGTGCATTACGCCAACCCGGCCGCGCAGCAGTTACTCGCCCAAAGCTCCCGCAAACTGTTTGGTACGCCGCTTCCTGAACTCCTGAGCTATTTTTCTTTGAATATCGAACTGATGCGTGAAAGCTTAGAGGCGGGACAAGGGTTTACCGACAATGAGGTCACGTTGGTGATTGATGGGCGTTCACACATTCTGTCGCTCACCGCGCAGCGTTTGCCAGACGGCCAGATCCTGCTCGAAATGGCGCCGATGGATAATCAGCGCCGCCTGAGCCAGGAGCAGCTACAGCACGCTCAGCAGGTCGCTGCGCGCGATCTGGTGCGAGGACTGGCACACGAGATTAAAAACCCGCTCGGTGGCTTACGCGGCGCTGCACAGCTATTAAGTAAAGCCCTGCCCGACCCGGCGCTGCTGGAATACACCAAAGTCATTATTGAACAGGCTGATCGACTGCGTAATCTGGTCGACAGGCTGTTGGGCCCGCAGATGCCGGGAACGCATGTCACGGAAAGCATTCATAAGGTGGCAGAGCGCGTGGTGGCGCTGGTTTCTATGGAATTACCGGCCAACGTCACGCTGGTCCGCGATTACGATCCCAGCCTACCGGAATTGCCGCACGACCCGGAACAGATCGAGCAGGTGTTGTTGAATATTGTCCGTAATGCATTGCAGGCTCTGGGGGCAGACGGTGGGGAGATTGTGCTACGTACCCGTACCGCGTTCCAGCTCACGCTGCACGGCGAGCGCTATCGCCTGGCGGCGCGTATCGACGTCGAAGATAACGGACCGGGGATTCCTTCCCACTTACAGGATACGCTGTTTTACCCCATGGTCAGCGGCCGCGAAGGCGGCACCGGGCTGGGATTATCCATCGCCCGTAATTTGATCGATCAGCATTCCGGCAAAATTGAATTTACCAGTTGGCCAGGCCATACCGAGTTCTCGGTTTATCTGCCGATTCGGAAATAGAGGTGCTTATGCAACGAGGGATAGTCTGGGTAGTCGATGACGATAGTTCCATCCGTTGGGTGCTTGAACGTGCTCTCGCCGGGGCGGGTCTGAGTTGTACGACCTTTGAAAACGGCAACGACGTGCTGGGCGCGCTGGCGAGCAAAACGCCGGACGTACTGTTGTCCGACATTCGCATGCCGGGGATGGACGGACTGGCGCTGTTAAAACAGATTAAACAGCGTCATCCAATGCTGCCGGTCATCATAATGACTGCGCATTCCGATCTGGATGCTGCCGTCAGCGCCTATCAGCAAGGGGCGTTTGATTATCTGCCGAAACCCTTTGATATCGATGAAGCGGTAGCGCTGGTTGAACGCGCCATCAGCCATTATCAGGAACAGCAGCAGCCGCGCAATATTCAGATCAACGGCCCGACAACCGACATCATCGGTGAAGCGCCGGCCATGCAGGATGTATTTCGTATTATCGGGCGGCTCTCGCGTTCCTCCATCAGCGTGTTGATTAACGGGGAGTCCGGGACGGGTAAAGAACTGGTCGCCCATGCCCTGCACCGCCACAGCCCACGCGCCAAAGCGCCGTTTATCGCGCTCAACATGGCGGCGATTCCGAAAGATTTGATCGAATCCGAGCTGTTTGGTCATGAAAAAGGGGCATTTACCGGAGCGAATACCATTCGTCAGGGACGCTTCGAACAGGCCGATGGCGGCACGCTGTTTCTTGATGAGATTGGCGATATGCCGCTGGATGTGCAGACCCGTCTTTTGCGCGTATTAGCCGACGGACAGTTTTATCGCGTTGGCGGCTATGCGCCGGTGAAGGTGGACGTGCGAATCATCGCCGCGACTCACCAGAACCTGGAACTGCGTGTGCAGGAAGGCAAGTTTCGTGAGGATTTATTCCATCGTCTGAACGTCATCCGCGTACACCTGCCGCCGTTGCGCGAGCGCCGGGAGGATATTCCGCGCCTGGCCCGCCACTTCCTGCAGGTTGCAGCGCGCGAACTGGGCGTAGAAGCTAAGTTATTGCACCCGGAAACCGAAGCGGCGCTGACGCGGCTGGCATGGCCGGGTAACGTTCGCCAACTGGAAAATACCTGTCGCTGGTTAACCGTAATGGCGGCTGGACAAGAGGTATTAATTCAGGATCTCCCCGCTGAACTGTTCGAAGCCACCGCGCCCGAAAGCCCGTCGCATCTCCAGCCGGACAGTTGGGCCACGCTTCTGGCGCAGTGGGCGGATCGGGCGCTGCGATCCGGTCATCAAAACCTGCTGTCGGAAGCGCAACCTGAAATGGAGCGCACGTTGCTGACCACAGCACTACGCCATACACAGGGCCATAAACAGGAAGCGGCACGCTTGCTCGGATGGGGGCGTAATACCCTGACGCGTAAGTTGAAAGAGCTGGGAATGGAGTAACGTCACACGGTTGTGTAAAGATTAATAATTGAGCGCAAATTGCCGTTATTTTGCACTTTACTGTTCCGATGAGTTCAGTATGATCGTGCCCGGCAAACGGGGGACAAAACATGCTGGAATCGATTATAAATCTGCTATCAAGCGGAGCGGTCGACAGCCATACGCCACAAACTGCGGTTGCCGCAGTACTGTGCGCCGCGCTGGTTGGGCTGTTCAGCTAACACTGTGCCGGATGGCGCTATGCTTATCTGGCTTACAGGTAACATCAATCGTAGGCCCGGTAAGCGTTAGCGCCACCGGGCAACGTTTTTATATCACGCGTGAGAACTGCTGCATCCGCGCTTTTTGGCGCAGATACGCATCAAAGCACATGCAAATGTTGCGAATCAGCAGACGCCCTTTCGGCGTGACCTGAATCCCCTTCGTTGTCACATCCACCAGCCCATCTTTCGCCAGCGGCGCCAACAGCTTCAGGTCTTCGGCAAAATAATCCGCGAAGTTCAGATCCCACTGCTGCTCAACTGCGGCAGTGTCGAGACGGAAATTGCAGATAAGCGACTTGATGACGTCACGACGGATACAGTCATCGCGAGTCAGCGCGATACCGCGCCATAAGGCATTTCCCTGCTCATCCACCTGCTGATAGTAGAGTTTCAGCTCTTTCTGGTTCTGGGCATAGCAATCGCCAATCATACTGATGGCAGAAACGCCCATCCCCAGCAGATCGGTGTCACCCTGGGTGGTATATCCCTGAAAATTACGGTGGAGAACGCCTTCGCGCTGGGCAATCGCCAGTTCGTCATCCGGGCGGGCAAAATGGTCCATACCAATAAACTGATAGCCGGTCTCTGTCAGCGAGGAGATGGTTTCCTGCAAAATATCCAGCTTCTGCTGCGCGCTGGGCAGATCGGCATCTTTTATTTTGCGCTGCGCGGCAAACAGCGTCGGCAAATGCGCATAGTTAAAGACGCTCAGACGATCGGGGCTTAATTCCGCAACCCGCTTCAGGGTAAAGGCGAAACTTTCCGGCGTCTGTTTAGGTAAACCGTAGATCAGATCGATATTGGTCGACGTAAAGCCAATGTCACGTGCGTGATTGAGCAGCGCAAAAATAAACTCCTCATCCTGCTCACGGTTAACCAGTCGCTGGACCTCTTTGTTGAAGTCCTGCACGCCCATGCTGAGACGATTAAAGCCTTCCGCGCGTAAATGATCGAGCACATCCAGCTCAATCTCACGGGGATCGACTTCGATCGAAATCTCCGCATCCGCATTGAAGTGGAAATGATTTCGCAGCAGCGCCATCAGGCGACTGATTTGCGCTTTATTCAGGTAAGTCGGCGTGCCGCCGCCCCAGTGCAGTTGGCTGACCTTGCGTCCGGCAAACAGCGGCGCACGGTGCAGAATTTCCTGTTCGAGTGCATCCAGATACTGATCGGCCTTATGCTGCTGACGGGTCACAATCTTATTGCAGCCGCAGAAGTAGCAGAGCTTGTGGCAAAACGGGATATGGACGTAAAGCGAGAGCGGACGCTCAGGATAGCGCGCGACAGCCTGTAAAAATGCCGGTTCGCCAAACGCATCAGAAAATTCCAGCGCGGTCGGGTACGAGGTATAGCGCGGCCCGGAATAGTTATATTTCTGGATCAGGGCCTGATCCCAGTCTATTTGTTGTTCTGACATGCTCACTCCTTCCGATGGCGTCTCTGGCGGGTACGGCGTACCGGCCGCACTCCATTTCGAGTACTAAGCCGGCTGCGCAGCCACTTCTGTCGCCGCGACAACCGCTGTAGTTTAACGAATAACCACACCAGATAACATATAACCGGAAGGGTTATAAGCAGGACGGGCAGGCCCACGGTGTAAACCGTTAGTTACCGCCACGCAGCAGGCGCATCATATCTTCCTGCTTCTCATCATCTTCCTCTTCTTCGTCATCATCGTAGGAGAGACCCAGCTTCTGCATCAGTTCATCGATGCGATCCAGTTTGGCATCCACCCAGGACTGATCTTCCGCGCTCAAGGTTTCGCCTGCTTCAAGACGTTCTAACAGCGCATCCAGGCGCTCATCTGTTTCCAGTAAATCCAACTCAGCCTGCGGTGAAAGCATAGGTTTCTCGCTCTTCGGTTTGTGCTGTTTGGTGACTTTTTCGGTCACGCCCAATGGAATAGGGGTTTTACTGCCGATGCGTGGATCTTTCTGTTGGTTCTTGTTTTTACCACCTGGCGCCGCGTCACCACCGGTCGCACGGCTACCCGCCGCGTGTCCACGGTGTTTTTTCTGACGCTTGCGGTCACGAGCTTCCTGATTCAGCTCTTCGCGGGTTTTACGGCGTGCCTTTGCAGGGCCTTTGCCGCGTGGTGTAGAAGTGGATTTCATAGTGATTCGTCTTTGGCTGTTTTATTCAGTATATAATTGCGCCGGAATCTAGCAGAAATAAAGAAAAAAGGCGACAGATTGCTCTGTCGCCTTTTCACCTTACTCACAACCCTGAACGGGTCCTACATTCCCTGTCGGCTATCAACGCACCCTGTTTTTCCGTCAGCCTGGAACATTCCGTGTCTTTTCCGTTTCCGTATACCAACGTCTCCGAACGCCTGTCATCCTGACAATCCTGTGTCTTCGCCTCCTGGCGCTCCTGACCCTCATCCTGAGTCGTCTTCCTGTACAGCTATCCTCGCTATGGGGGTTACTCTACTCTTTTGGAGTAAAGTAACAAGTCGTTGGCCGCACAGTTCAGCCATTTTCAGAATATTACATACCTTTTAATAGTATGATTTAGTTGATTTATTTAATTATTTTCTCTGCAATTACTCTGAAATTTCGTATAAGAACAATCGGCAATGTCTCACAATATGCAGGGTTTTTACTCACAACAGACCCATGTCGAAAAATCAGTCTTTTGCTCCTGTTCAGGTATAATCGCGGCAAAGCTTTGACTGACGGAGACGACCGCTTTGATTAACCTGAATTATCAACAGACGCACTTTGTGATGAGCGCGCCTGATATTCGCCATTTACCTTCCGATACGGGGATTGAAGTGGCATTTGCTGGCCGTTCCAACGCAGGTAAGTCCAGCGCGCTGAATACGCTGACCAATCAGAAGAGCCTGGCGCGGACTTCGAAAACGCCTGGCCGCACTCAATTGATTAACCTGTTTGAAGTGGTCGACGGCAAACGCCTTGTTGACCTGCCCGGCTATGGTTACGCCGAAGTGCCGGAAGAGATGAAGCGCAAGTGGCAACGCGCGCTGGGTGAATATCTGGAAAAACGCCAGAGCCTGCAGGGACTGGTGGTGCTGATGGATATTCGCCACCCGCTAAAAGATCTCGACCAGCAGATGGTCCAGTGGGCCGTCGAGAGCAACATCCAGGTTCTGGTGCTGCTGACGAAAGCGGACAAACTGGCGAGCGGGGCGCGTAAGGCCCAACTGAATATGGTCCGTGAAGCAGTATTAGCCTTTAACGGCGATGTGCAGGTTGAGACCTTCTCATCGCTGAAAAAGCAGGGCGTGGATAAATTACGGCAGAAGCTGGACAGTTGGTTTAACGAACTGGCGCCGGTGGAAGAGGATCAGGGCGGGGAGTAATTCATCGCGACGCCGGATAGCGACGCGGTGCGTCTTATCCGGTTTGGCACGCCGACCCTATCTTTCTTTCGCCCATAAAAAACGCCCCAGTCAGAAACTGACTGGGGCGGCTAAAATATTCAGCCAAATCCGATTACGTGAAGTAAAAGGTCTGAAAGATAGAACATCTTACCTCTGTACCCTACGCGAATAACTTTACTCTTTTTTGAGCAGCTCAGAAAGCACTTTTTGTAATTTTTTTTCATTCTTTACATAGGGAATTCCAATACCCATCACAAAAATCGCGCACTTATGTTGCTTAATTACGAAAAAAGCGCGTTATCTCGCGAGCACTTAGTGCGCCTGATCCCAGTTTTCACCACTTCCAACTTCCACCAGCAGCGGTACATCAATGCGTGTGCAGTTCTCCATCAACTGATGGATCTTTTTCGCTACCGTGTCCAGGTCGTCTTTGTGTACTTCAAACACCAGTTCATCGTGTACCTGCATGATCATACGCACGCGCGGTTTTTCCATTTCCAGCCAGCCATCGACCGCAATCATCGCCCGTTTGATAATATCGGCAGCGGTTCCTTGCATCGGGGCGTTAATCGCCGCACGCTCCGCACCCGCTCGACGCGCGCCGTTGCTGGATTTAATATCCGGCAGATAGAGACGACGGCCTTCCAGCGTTTCAACGTAGCCCTGCTCTTTCGCCTGAGCGCGAGTGCGTTCCATATACTCCAGCACGCCGGGATAACGTTCAAAATAGAGGTCCATGTATTTCTGCGCTTCTTTACGCGGAATGTTCAACTGGCGCGCCAGACCGAACGCACTCATACCGTAGATCAGACCAAAGTTGATCGCTTTCGCGCTGCGACGCTGTTCGCTGGTCACGGTCTCCAGCGGCAGACCAAACACTTCGGCGGCGGTGGCACGGTGAATGTCCTTCCCTTCGGCAAACGCCGTCAGCAGCCCTTTGTCGCGTGAAAGGTGCGCCATAATACGCAATTCAATCTGCGAATAGTCCGCAGAAACAATCAGGTAATCCTTCGGCGGGATAAATGCCTGGCGGATACGACGCCCTTCTTCATTACGTACCGGAATGTTTTGCAGGTTCGGATCGGTCGATGACAAACGGCCCGTCGCGGTCACGGCCTGATGATAAGAGGTGTGCACACGCCCGGTTTTCGGGTTAATCATCAGCGGGAGTTTGTCGGTGTAGGTCGATTTCAGCTTCGCCAGACCGCGATACTCAAGAATCACTTTAGGTAGCGGGTAATCCAGCGCCAGTTCTTCCAGCACTTCTTCAGAGGTTGACGGCGCGCCGCCTGGGGTTTTCTTCAGCGGCTTAATGCCCTGTTTTTCGAATAGGATCGTCTGCAACTGCTTGGTTGAAGAAAGGTTAAATACTTCTCCTGCAATCTCATGGGCTTTCTGTTCCAGCTCCGCCAGACGGAGCGTGATCTCCTCGGAGTGCTTGTGCAGCACCGCGGGGTCGATCTTCACACCGTTACGCTCTACACGAGATAACACCGGTACCAGTGGCATTTCGATGTTTTCAAAGACGTTCAGCGGCCCTTTGTGCTGCTGCAGCTCTGGCCACATTTTCAGATGCAGCTGTAAGGTGACATCGGCATCTTCTGCCGCGTAACGTCCCGCCTCTTCCAGCGCAATCTGATTAAAGGTTAGTTGGTTCTTCCCTTTACCCGCAATCTCTTCAAAAGTGATGGTTTTATGTTTCAGCCAGCGATCGGACAAACTGTCCATATCGTGACGTCCGGCAACGCTGTTCAGAATGTACGACTCGAGCATGGTATCAAAAGCGATGCCGCGCAGTTCGATACCATAATTCGCCAGAATGCCGCGATCGTACTTGAGATTTTGCCCGACCTTACGCGCGTTTTCATCTTCCAGGAGCGGCTTGAGCATCGCCAGCGCACGGTCGCGGGAGATTTGATCCGGCGCATCCAGATAGTCATGCGCCACTGGCACATAAGCCGCCACTCCCGGCTCAATAGCGAATGAGAGCCCTACCAGGTTGGCGGAGATGTTATCCAGACTGTCGGTTTCGGTATCGAAGGCAAACACTGGCGCTTTTTTCAGCTTCGCAATCCACGTTTCCAGCGTCGCTTCATCGAGAATGGTCACGTAATTCTCATAAGAAAGTACGACAGCGGCTTCTTCCGGGGCTTCATCAATGACAATCGTTTCCTGCGGTTTTACCGCCGGTTTTGCCCCTTTTGCTTGTAACCACTTGCCCGCTTCGACATCAGCGGTCCAGCGCTTGAATTCATACTTTTTAAACAGCCCAACCAGTTCGTCAGCCTGGGGTTGTTGCACTTCCAGTTGTTCGCAGGTCAGTTCCAGCTCAACGTCTGTTTTGATCGTCGCCAGTTTATAGGAGAGGTATGCCACCTCTTTGTTTTGCTCAAGTTTACCCGCCATAGTTTTCGCACCACGGAACGTCAACCCGGCAATTTTATCGGACTCAGCATAAAGAGTATCCAGGCCGCCCAGCCCCTGTAGCAATGCCTGCGCGGTCTTTTCCCCGACCCCCGGTACGCCCGGAATGTTATCGGAGGAATCGCCCATTAGCGCCAGGAAATCGATGATCAGTTCCGGCGGCACGCCGTATTTTGTCACCACCTCATCCGGACCAAGAATGGTGTTAGTCATAGTATTGATGAGTGTGATATTTGGCGTGACCAGTTGGGCCATGTCTTTATCGCCAGTACTGATCAGCACCGGGCGCCCCATTTTTTCTGCCTCACGCGCCAGGGTACCAATAACATCGTCCGCCTCCACGCCAGATACAGCCAGCAGCGGTAGCCCCATCGCCTTCACCATGGCATGCAGCGGTTCGATCTGCGCCCGCAGATCGTCCGGCATCGGCGGGCGATGCGATTTGTAATGCTCGAATAATTCGTCACGGAAGGTTTTACCCTTGGCATCAAATACCACTGCGGCATGCGTTGGCTGATATTGCATGATCAGGCTGCGCAGCATATTGAGGACACCGTACATCGCGCCTGTCGGTTCGCCTGCGCTGTTGGTCAGCGGCGGAAACGCATGGTATGCGCGATAGAGATAAGAGGAGCCATCTACAAGGATAAGTGGGTTTTCTGGGATCTGAACCATAATGTCCGTGCCTGTTTATCAGATTATGGATAAAGGATGCCACAGACAGGATGAAAACATGAGTTTTTCACCACATTTGTCGTAATTCTTTTGCAGATCTTCTGGATCGCTCGCAAAGCCGCCTGTGGATAACTTTGTGAATAATTAATTTTCATCGCATTAATTTCAAAACGATGCGTTAACCATCATTTATAATATTCTTTAAATTCAATTAATTATAAAAACGACAGAATAAACCCTTTATGTTTTCATTGAATTACTGAATGTGGATAGATATGGCGTGTTTTTCTCTGTCGCGAAGAACCGTCATTTGAGTCATTTTCTGATAAAATCAGCCCCCTTGCGCGACTTTAGCGTACTGTTTATGGCTAATCCTTTGAATAATTTAATCATGGCGAGATTACTCGCTACAGTCACCCTGTTGCTGAGCATTGCATTGACCATTGTGGTCACAATTTTGTGCTCCGTACCGATCATTCTGGCCGGACTGGTAAAGCTCCTGCTGCCCGTTCCGTTCGTCTGGCGCAAGGTATCTCTGTTTTGTAATTTCATGATGTATTGCTGGTGTGAAGGCCTCGCCCTGCTGTTGCATCTCAATCCATGGCTGAAATGGGATGTGCAGGGCCTGGAAGGACTGAGCAAGAAAAACTGGTATCTGCTGGTGTGTAATCATCACAGCTGGGCGGACATCGTGGTACTGTGCGTACTCTTTCGCAAGCACATTCCTATGAACAAGTACTTCCTTAAGCAACAGTTGGCCTGGGTACCTTTTATCGGCCTCGCCTGCTGGGCACTGGATATGCCATTTATGAAGCGCTATTCGCGCGCTTATCTCCTGCGCCACCCGGAACGCCGCGGTAAAGATGTCGAGACTACCCGTCGGTCCTGCGAGAAATTCCGCGCGCATCCCACCACGATCGTTAATTTCGTCGAGGGCTCCCGCTTTACCGAAGAAAAACGTCAGCAGACCCGCTCGCCATATCAACACCTGTTGCCACCAAAGGCGGCGGGCATTGCGATGGCGCTGAATGTGTTAGGTTCGCAGTTCGATAAATTACTTAATGTTACGCTGTGCTATCCGGAAAACGACCGTACGCCCTTCTTCGATATGCTGAGCGGAAAACTAACGCGCATAGTGGTTCGCGTGGACATGCAACCCATTCAGGAAGAACTGCACGGCGACTACGTTAACGATAAAGGATTTAAGCGTCGTTTCCAGCTATGGCTGAATACGCTATGGAGCGAAAAAGACGTGTTAATAGAAGAGATTAAAGCGACAACTAAAAACGCCGGTCACTGACCGGCGCTGCTTTTATTTCTTACCGACCAGGTATTTCACCGTGTCAGCATATTGCTGAACAAAGATATCCATGCTGCTGGTATCCATGCCCTGCGGATTCACCTGATATTTACCGTTAACAAACATCGCCGGCACGCCCTGCAGTTGCAGATCGGCAGCAGCTTTTTCCTGCTGCGCAACCAGTGATTTCACGACAAAGCTGTTCCACGCGGCATCGTAATCTTCGCCTTTAATACCGGCATCCACGAACACTTTACGGATATCTGCAACGCTCTGCACGGTCTGGGTTTTCTGTACCCCTTCAAACATCGGCACAGTCACTTTATCTTCTACGCCCAGTGCCATCGCGACGGCCCACGCTTGCGTCAGATCCTTGCCCAACGGGCCCAGGAACTCAACGTGGTATTTGGTCATTTTGACGCCTTCAGGAAGTTTTTTCTTCACATTCTCAGAAACATGAAGGACTTCTTCAAACTGGTAGCAGTGTGGGCAATAGAATGAGAAGAACTCCAGCACCTGCGGTTCACCGGCAACGGGCTTTTCCAGGGTGGTATACTGCTTACCATCCTCGAATTGCGCTGCCGATGCGCTAAAAGCTAAAACCATACCAGCCAGCGCCAGCCAAATCTTTTTCATGATTACGTCTCCGATTAATACATGGGTGTTAATTGTAAGGGGGGTTCTTGCAGGACTTTTGCCTGCTCGATAAATGTCGCGGTCTGTCGTTGCCAGTAATCTTCCCCAGTTAACCACGGGAAGTTTTTAGGAAACGCAGGATCGTCCCAACGACGCATCAGCCAGGCAAGATAATAAACCAAACGCATAGCACGTAAAGGTTCAATCAGTTCAATTTCAGATGTTTCGAACTCACTAACTTCTTCATAAGCTTCAATAATCGTTTCAAGCTGCATACGTTGCTCAGCTTTATCACCATTAAGAAGCATCCACAGATCCTGAATGGCAGGACCGTTGCGGGAATCATCTAAATCGACAAACAGCGGCCCCTCGCGCCAGAGGATATTTCCAGCGTGGCAGTCGCCATGTAGACGAAGGCTGTCAAAATTTGTATGCCACCGCTCAGTGACGGCCGCAATCAGCGTATCCGTCGCTTTCAGAAATGCGGCCTTTTGTGCGGACGGAATGAGTTGGGCATGCTCGAAGAGTTTACGCGGCTCGACGAGGTATTCGTCCAGCCCGATGGTCGGTCGCCAGGTAAATGGCTGCTTACGGCCGGTCTGATGAAGACGCCCCAGATAACGGCCCACCGCTTCCATTTGATCGATATTGTCCGCTTCGAACTGTCGACCGCCTACACTTGGAAAAATCGCGTAGTGGAACCCCTGATGCGATAATAGCGTCTGACCATTAAAAGCCAACGGCGCAGCAACCGGGACTTCATCCTCAAGCAGCTCAATCGCAAACTGATGCTCTTCCAGGATCTGATCAACTGACCAGCGCTCAGGGCGATAAAATTTAACGACAAAACGCCGACGGTCTTCATCCTGGAACTGATAGACACGGTTTTCATAGCTATTAAGCGGGGTAAGACCAGAATCCACCCGGATCCCCTGCTCAAACAGCGCATCCATGATGGTATCCGGGTGTAATGTCTGGAAATTGAAAGTGTTGTTATTCATCCCATCATCCGGAAAATACGTCGAATGATTCAGGATATCATTTCATAACAGCTTCGGTGGCCCCGCTTACAAGCTTTTACTCTTTAATTACGCCACGAGCGCGCAACAGCGCCGTCTTGAAATCTTCCTCGTAATCTTTCTGAATACCGGGAATAACCGCGTCTTTTGCAGAGTCGCGCATTTTCAGGTGATAGATCAGAATGTCGTCGGTTAAATCCGCCAGTTCACCGTCAAAACCTGACTCTTTCGCCAGTTTCTGCAAAAATTGCATCAGGTTAAGGTCGGGCTCTTTTTGCCAGGCTGGCTGGAGGAGTTCAATAACTTCATTCAGGCGTTTACATTTCATGGTCATGCTCCTTACTCTTGAGACAGACACGTTAGCAGGGTCAATCCCACAATAAAAGAGGCGATATCAGTGAATCAGGATAGTGCAATAACAGGGGTTGTACTGGCTGGCGGAAAGGCCAGGCGAATGGGGGGCATTGATAAAGGCTTGCTTGAGCTTAAAGGGAAACCGCTGTGGAAACATGTCGCCGATACGCTGTTATCCCAACTGGAAACGGTGGTTGTGAATGCCAATCGGCATCAGGAAATTTATCGCTCGGGTGGCCTGAAAGTCATTTCAGATGTGATGGCGGATTTTCCCGGCCCGTTGGCGGGCATGCTTTCTGTTTTCCAACAGGAGGCGGGCGACTGGTTTCTGTTCTGCCCCTGTGATACCCCTTTTATCCCGCAAACGCTGGCTGCCCGCTTACGTGCCCGGTGCAATCATGCACCGGTGGTATGGGTGCATGATGGAGAGCGCGATCATCCCACCATTGCGCTGGTTCACCGTTCAGTCCAGCCATTTTTGCAGCGCTATTTACAGTCTGGCGAGCGACGGGTCATGGTTTTTATGCGTCAGGCAGGTGGGCATGCCGTTGACTTCAGCGACCGCAAGGAAGCGTTTGTGAATGTGAATACCCTTGAGGAGCTTGATAAATGGCAGGAAAAACCATGATCCCTCTACTGGCTATCGCCGCGTGGAGCGGAACGGGAAAAACGACGCTGCTCAGGAAGCTAATCCCGGCGCTGTGCGCCGCCGGGATCCGCCCCGGACTTATCAAACATACGCATCATGATATGGATGTGGATAAGCCAGGCAAAGACAGCTACGAGCTACGCAAAGCAGGAGCGGCGCAAACGCTGGTCGCCAGTCAGCAACGTTGGGCATTAATGACTGAGACACCTGAAGAACCCGAACTGAATCTGGCGTACCTGGTCAGCAGGATGGATTATGCCACGCTGGATCTGGTGCTGGTTGAGGGATTTAAGCATGAGGCCGTGCCTAAGATCCTGCTGTTCAGAAGCGATGCCGGGCATGATTTCAGCGAATTAACGCTGGATGAGCATGTGATTGCGGTAGCCAGTGATGTTGTATTGCCGCTTGAAGTTCCGGTGCTGGATTTAAATGATGTGGATGTGATTGCGAAGTTTATTGTGGAGTGGAGTGCGATCTGACGACTTGCCGGGTGGCGGTTTCGCCTTACCCGGCCTACAAAATTCGGTGATCCAGAAAAGCAAAAAGCCCATCCGTCAGGATGGGCTCTTCACTTGTTTGATGCCTGGCAGTTCCCTACTCTCGCATGGGGAGACCCCACACTACCATCGGCGCTACGGCGTTTCACTTCTGAGTTCGGCATGGAGTCAGGTGGGACCACCGCGCTACAGCCGCCAGGCAAATTCTGTTTATTAACCCGCCTTTCGCCGGTTAATCTAATCTGTAATCACGCTGAAAATTTTCTCTCTATTCCGCCAAAACAGCTTCGGCGTTGTAAGGTTAAGCCTCACGGTTCATTAGTACCGGTTAGCTCAACGCATCGCTGCGCTTACACACCCGGCCTATCAACGTCGTCGTCTTCAACGTTCCTTCAGGACCCTTAAAGGGTCAGGGAGAACTCATCTCGGGGCAAGTTTCGTGCTTAGATGCTTTCAGCACTTATCTCTTCCGCATTTAGCTACCGGGCAGTGCCATTGGCATGACAACCCGAACACCAGTGATGCGTCCACTCCGGTCCTCTCGTACTAGGAGCAGCCCCCCTCAATTCTCCAGCGCCCACGGCAGATAGGGACCGAACTGTCTCACGACGTTCTAAACCCAGCTCGCGTACCACTTTAAATGGCGAACAGCCATACCCTTGGGACCTACTTCAGCCCCAGGATGTGATGAGCCGACATCGAGGTGCCAAACACCGCCGTCGATATGAACTCTTGGGCGGTATCAGCCTGTTATCCCCGGAGTACCTTTTATCCGTTGAGCGATGGCCCTTCCATTCAGAACCACCGGATCACTAAGACCTGCTTTCGCACCTGCTCGCGCCGTCACGCTCGCAGTCAAGCTAGCTTATGCCTTTGCACTAACCTCCTGATGTCCGACCAGGATTAGCTAACCTTCGTGCTCCTCCGTTACTCTTTAGGAGGAGACCGCCCCAGTCAAACTACCCACCAGACACTGTCCGCAACCCGGATTACGGGCCCACGTTAGAACACCAGCCATTAAAGGGTGGTATTTCAAGGACGGCTCCACACGAACTGGCGTCCGCGCTTCAAAGCCTCCCACCTATCCTACACATCAAGGACCAGTGTTCAGTGTCAAGCTATAGTAAAGGTTCACGGGGTCTTTCCGTCTTGCCGCGGGTACACTGCATCTTCACAGCGAGTTCAATTTCACTGAGTCTCGGGTGGAGACAGCCTGGCCATCATTACGCCATTCGTGCAGGTCGGAACTTACCCGACAAGGAATTTCGCTACCTTAGGACCGTTATAGTTACGGCCGCCGTTTACCGGGGCTTCGATCAAGAGCTTCTCCTTACGGATAACCCCATCAATTAACCTTCCGGCACCGGGCAGGCGTCACACCGTATACGTCCACTTTCGTGTTTGCACAGTGCTGTGTTTTTAATAAACAGTTGCAGCCAGCTGGTATCTTCGACTGATTTCAGCTCCACGAGTAAATCGCTTCACCTACATATCAGCGTGCCTTCTCCCGAAGTTACGGCACCATTTTGCCTAGTTCCTTCACCCGAGTTCTCTCAAGCGCCTTGGTATTCTCTACCTGACCACCTGTGTCGGTTTGGGGTACGATCTGATGTTACCTGATGCTTAGAGGCTTTTCCTGGAAGCAGGGCATTTGTCACTTCAGCACCGTAGTGCCTCGTCATCACGCCTCAGTGTTAAAGTGAACCGGATTTACCTGGAACACACACCTACACGCTTAAACCGGGACAACCGTCGCCCGGCCAACATAGCCTTCTCCGTCCCCCCTTCGCAGTAACACCTGGTACAGGAATATTAACCTGTTTCCCATCGACTACGCCTTTCGGCCTCGCCTTAGGGGTCGACTCACCCTGCCCCGATTAACGTTGGACAGGAACCCTTGGTCTTCCGGCGAGCGGGCTTTTCACCCGCTTTATCGTTACTTATGTCAGCATTCGCACTTCTGATACCTCCAGCATGCCTCACAGCACACCTTCACAGGCTTACAGAACGCTCCCCTACCCAACAACACTTAGTGTCGCTGCCGCAGCTTCGGTGCATGGTTTAGCCCCGTTACATCTTCCGCGCAGGCCGACTCGACCAGTGAGCTATTACGCTTTCTTTAAATGATGGCTGCTTCTAAGCCAACATCCTGGCTGTCTGAGCCTTCCCACATCGTTTCCCACTTAACCATGACTTTGGGACCTTAGCTGGCGGTCTGGGTTGTTTCCCTCTTCACGACGGACGTTAGCACCCGCCGTGTGTCTCCCGTGATAACATTCTCCGGTATTCGCAGTTTGCATCGGGTTGGTAAGCCGGGATGGCCCCCTAGCCGAAACAGTGCTCTACCCCCGGAGATGAATTCACGAGGCGCTACCTAAATAGCTTTCGGGGAGAACCAGCTATCTCCCGGTTTGATTGGCCTTTCACCCCCAGCCACAAGTCATCCGCTAATTTTTCAACATTAGTCGGTTCGGTCCTCCAGTTAGTGTTACCCAACCTTCAACCTGCCCATGGCTAGATCACCGGGTTTCGGGTCTATACCCTGCAACTTAACGCCCAGTTAAGACTCGGTTTCCCTTCGGCTCCCCTATTCGGTTAACCTTGCTACAGAATATAAGTCGCTGACCCATTATACAAAAGGTACGCAGTCACCCCATTAAAGAGGCTCCCACTGCTTGTACGTACACGGTTTCAGGTTCTTTTTCACTCCCCTCGCCGGGGTTCTTTTCGCCTTTCCCTCACGGTACTGGTTCACTATCGGTCAGTCAGGAGTATTTAGCCTTGGAGGATGGTCCCCCCATATTCAGACAGGATACCACGTGTCCCGCCCTACTCATCGAGCTCACAACACATGCAATTTTGTGTACGGGGCTGTCACCCTGTATCGCCGGCCTTTCCAGACCGTTCCACTACCACACATGCTGATTCAGGCTCTGGGCTGCTCCCCGTTCGCTCGCCGCTACTGGGGGAATCTCGGTTGATTTCTTTTCCTCGGGGTACTTAGATGTTTCAGTTCCCCCGGTTCGCCTCGTTAACCTATGGATTCAGTTAACGATAGTGCAACGAATTGCACTGGGTTTCCCCATTCGGACATCGCCGGTTATAACGGTTCATATCACCTTACCGACGCTTTTCGCAGATTAGCACGTCCTTCATCGCCTCTGACTGCCAGGGCATCCACCGTGTACGCTTAGTCGCTTAACCTCACAACCCGAAGATGTTTCTTTCGATTCATCATCGTGTTGCGAAAATTTGAGAGACTCGAACACACCATTAACAGTGTGTCGTTTCAATTTTCAGCTTGATCCAGATTTTTAAAGAGCAAAACTTCGCAGCGCACCCTTTCAGGTACACTCTGAAGTTTTCTTGATTACGTTCTACAGTATGGTGGAGCTATGCGGGATCGAACCGCAGACCTCCTGCGTGCAAAGCAGGCGCTCTCCCAGCTGAGCTATAGCCCCATACAATGTAGTCAGAACCTCTGTACCGATAATTTTTCCTGAGACAAGGCGTGGAATGGCGAAGCATACTTAAAGTATGCGAGTCGTTTCACAACGCAGTATTCAGGGAAAATTTGGTAGGCCTGAGTGGACTTGAACCACCGACCTCACCCTTATCAGGGGTGCGCTCTAACCACCTGAGCTACAAGCCTGTAGAGGTTTTACTGCTCGTTTTTCATCAGACAATCTGTGTGGGCACTACAAAGGCAGGTTCTTTAAGGTAAGGAGGTGATCCAACCGCAGGTTCCCCTACGGTTACCTTGTTACGACTTCACCCCAGTCATGAATCACAAAGTGGTAAGCGCCCTCCCGAAGGTTAAGCTACCTACTTCTTTTGCAACCCACTCCCATGGTGTGACGGGCGGTGTGTACAAGGCCCGGGAACGTATTCACCGTGGCATTCTGATCCACGATTACTAGCGATTCCGACTTCATGGAGTCGAGTTGCAGACTCCAATCCGGACTACGACATACTTTATGAGGTCCGCTTGCTCTCGCGAGGTCGCTTCTCTTTGTATATGCCATTGTAGCACGTGTGTAGCCCTGGTCGTAAGGGCCATGATGACTTGACGTCATCCCCACCTTCCTCCAGTTTATCACTGGCAGTCTCCTTTGAGTTCCCGGCCGGACCGCTGGCAACAAAGGATAAGGGTTGCGCTCGTTGCGGGACTTAACCCAACATTTCACAACACGAGCTGACGACAGCCATGCAGCACCTGTCTCACAGTTCCCGAAGGCACCAAGGCATCTCTGCCAAGTTCTGTGGATGTCAAGACCAGGTAAGGTTCTTCGCGTTGCATCGAATTAAACCACATGCTCCACCGCTTGTGCGGGCCCCCGTCAATTCATTTGAGTTTTAACCTTGCGGCCGTACTCCCCAGGCGGTCTATTTAACGCGTTAGCTCCGGAAGCCACGCCTCAAGGGCACAACCTCCAAATAGACATCGTTTACGGCGTGGACTACCAGGGTATCTAATCCTGTTTGCTCCCCACGCTTTCGCACCTGAGCGTCAGTCTTCGTCCAGGGGGCCGCCTTCGCCACCGGTATTCCTCCAGATCTCTACGCATTTCACCGCTACACCTGGAATTCTACCCCCCTCTACGAGACTCAAGCCTGCCAGTTTCGAATGCAGTTCCCAGGTTGAGCCCGGGGATTTCACATCCGACTTGACAGACCGCCTGCGTGCGCTTTACGCCCAGTAATTCCGATTAACGCTTGCACCCTCCGTATTACCGCGGCTGCTGGCACGGAGTTAGCCGGTGCTTCTTCTGCGGGTAACGTCAATGGCTAAGGTTATTAACCTTAACCCCTTCCTCCCCGCTGAAAGTACTTTACAACCCGAAGGCCTTCTTCATACACGCGGCATGGCTGCATCAGGCTTGCGCCCATTGTGCAATATTCCCCACTGCTGCCTCCCGTAGGAGTCTGGACCGTGTCTCAGTTCCAGTGTGGCTGGTCATCCTCTCAGACCAGCTAGGGATCGTCGCCTTGGTGAGCCGTTACCTCACCAACTAGCTAATCCCATCTGGGCACATCCGATGGCAAGAGGCCCGAAGGTCCCCCTCTTTGGTCTTGCGACATTATGCGGTATTAGCTACCGTTTCCAGTAGTTATCCCCCTCCATCGGGCAGTTTCCCAGACATTACTCACCCGTCCGCCACTCGTCAGCAAAGCAGCAAGCTGCTTCCTGTTACCGTTCGACTTGCATGTGTTAGGCCTGCCGCCAGCGTTCAATCTGAGCCATGATCAAACTCTTCAATTTAAGTTTGATGCTCTTAGAATTAAACGTCGTAATGAATTACGTGTTCACTCTTTGAGACTTGGTATTCATTTTTCGTCTTGCGACGTTAAGAATCCATGTCACTCTGAGTGCCCACACAGATTGTCTGATAAATTGTTAAAGAGCAGTGCCGCTTCGCTTTTTCTCAGCGGCGCGGGGTGTGCATAATACGCTTTCCCGCTTCAGAGTCAAGCATTTATTTCGCTTTTCTCTGTCGGTGTTCATCACTGGTTTTCACCGGAGAACCCTGCTGACCCGGCGGCTTGCGTGCCGTTGTTCCGTGTCAGTGGAGGCGCATTATAGGGAGTTATTTCGGGCTGACAAGGGGAAATTTAAAATAATTTTCCGAGTGCGCATTTTTTATTCTTTGCGTTTATTTAACCACCGAATCGGGGGTTAACTGAGCGATTTCGCGGGCAAAACTCGCCACTTGCTCCCAGTCGGTATAGATAACTTCTTTGCGCGTATCCGTTTCGCCGCCCGACATTTTCATAATGAGTTGAATCATCATGCGATCATACCAGCGATAGCGTGGGTACAGCAGCGCCCCGGCGATAACCGCAGAACGGTCTGGCCGCCACTGTGAGTTCATTAAAAACTTGCGCGCGTAGCTGTTGGTCTGCGGCGTCCGCTTTTCCGGTTTACGCGCCACCAGGTTGACGGAGTAAAACGCGCTTGGCATGTGATTCAGTCGCGTCGCATGTTTCTTCACAAACTCGAGAAATGCAGAATGATAGTGTCCATAACGAATGGATGCGCCAATGACCACACGGTCATAGCGTTCCCAGTCAGGCTCTTCGGTACGATGCAGGTTGACGACATCCGTACAAACGCCAAGCTCTTTGAGTTCTGACGCCAGATAAGCGGCGATTTCCCGGGTCTGTCCATCGCGAGATGAGAAAAGAATCAGTGTTTTCACGTGTTACTCCATTATTCACGCCAGAAGGTCGGGGTAAAAAGTACCAGCAAAGTGAAGACTTCCAGACGACCGAACAGCATATTGGCAATCAGGATCCATTTTGCCATTGGATTCATACTGGCAAAGTTGTCCGCCACGACGCCCAGTCCGGGCCCAAGGTTGTTCAACGTCGCCACCACGGAAGCAAAGGCCGAGAAATCGTCCACACCAGTCGCGATAATCGCCAGCATACTGACAATAAAAACCAGCGCATACGCCGAGAAAAATCCCCAGACCGCTTCAAGAATACGCTCCGGCAGCGCGCGATTCCCCAGTTTGATGCTATAGACCGCATTGGGATGCACCAGGCGCTTCAGCTCGCGGTTCCCCTGTTTGAACAGCAAGAGGATACGGATAACCTTCAGTCCCCCGCCCGTTGACCCTGCACAGCCGCCGATAAACGCAGAACATAGCAGCAATACCGGCAGGAAAAGCGGCCAGCGCGCAATACTGTCGGTGGTAAATCCGGCCGTAGTCGCCATCGACACCACCTGGAAAAAGGCCTGATTGAGCGTCGTCAGTGCGGAGTTATAGATGTTATGGAACCAGAGCACTAATGTGCAGATGACCACCAGTGTCAGTTGGACGCCAATGAACATGCGAAATTCGGGGTCACGCCAGTAAACCTTCAGGCTGCGGCCACTCAGTAACGAGAAGTGCAGACCATAGTTACAGCCGGAGATTAATAAGAAGATAGCGATGATAGTGTTAATCGTTGGGCTGTCAAAATAACCCACGCTGGCATCATGGGTAGAAAACCCGCCGATCGCGATAGTAGCGAAACTGTGTCCGATGGCGTCAAACGCTGGCATGCCGGCAAACCACAGCGCCAGCGCGCAGGCGACCGTCAGCAGGACGTAGATCAGCCACAGCGTTTTTGCCGTTTCGGCAATACGCGGGCGCATCTTGTTATCTTTCAGCGGCCCTGGCATTTCAGCGCGATAGAGTTGCATCCCACCGACGCCGAGTATCGGCAAGATCGCGACGGCCAGCACAATGATTCCCATCCCACCGAACCATTGCAGCATCTGGCGATAAAAGAGGATCGCATGCGGCAGCGAATCCAGCCCCACCAGCGTGGTAGCGCCGGTCGTGGTCAGTCCGGAGAATGATTCGAAAAACGCATCGGTAATCGTGAGGTTCGGGCTTTCAGAAAAAATGAAGGGTAACGCACCCACGCTACCCAGCACGGTCCAGAACAGTACCACGATCAGAAACCCTTCACGGGATTTCAGTTCGCCTTTCTCACGACGATTCGGCCACCACAACATGGAGCCAATCACCAGTGCGACAAAAAAGGTTTGCGTAAATGCACGTCCCGCCCCATCACGATAGATAAGCGCTACCAGCCCCGGGAGGATCATCGTGCCCGAAAATAAGATAACCAGTAGTCCTACAATTCGGGTAATGGCGCGAAAATGCATCTCTGCCGCTTCCTTAGTTCTTCAAAATGAGGTGGGGATTATTCTTCAATCGCTAACAATTGCAATGAACCACGACTAAAATCCGCCAGCTTTGCTGAAAATTCATCCACTTTCGCATAAGGAAGCGCCACCCGTAACCGAACGAATGCCTGGTAATCACTGGTGACGATTTTGCCGCCATATTGACCCAGAAGTGCTTCAACGCCAGCCAACTGCGCGTACTCACACTGCAAAGTATATTCGGTTAATGGCGTCTTGCGCTGTGTCGTTAACTGACGCAATGCCTGGTTTACGCCACCGCCGTAGGCTTTAACCAGTCCGCCGGTGCCGAGTAAGATCCCGCCGTAATAGCGCACCACAACGGCGGTAATTTCCCCAACGCCGCTGCCCATCAACTGCGCGAGCATCGGCTTGCCTGCCGTTCCCGCCGGTTCACCATCATCTGAAAAGCCCAATTGCTGCGAATCATCCGGCGCTCCCGCCACCCACGCCACGCAATGGTGACGGGCGTCCGGGTGCTCCGCTCTGACTGATTCCACAAACGCTTTTGCCGCCTCTACGCCATCGGTATGCGCCAACAACGTAATGAAGCGGCTTTTTTTGATCTCTTCGACAACGGTGACCGGCGCCGCAGGGATTAACCAACTGTCCATTACGCCAGTTTCAGATCCCGCGTCATGTTTTCAACGTTGTTCTCGTGGATCACCACGTTATCTTCAATACGAATACCACCAAACGGTTTCAGCGCTTCAATTTTCTGCCAGTTGAAGTGTTTGCTGAACTGCCCTTCACGCCACGGCGCGAGCAGCGATTCGATGAAGTAAAAGCCCGGTTCAATGGTCAACACCATGCCCGGCTGGAGCACACGGGTGCAGCGCAGATACGGATATTTGGACGGCGCGGCGAGATGCGTACCGGTGTCATCCTGCATAAAGCCCGCGACATCATGCACCTGCAGGCCCAGCGGATGGCCGATCCCGTGCGGCATAAACGGTCCGGTGAGATCGTTTTCGACCATCGCCTCTTCGCTCATGTCGGTGACGAGCTGATGCTTACGCAGCAGTTTTGCAATACGCTGATGGAACTGAACATGATAATCCACATAGCTGACACCCGCTTTCATGGTGGCAATCAGCGCCAGCTGTTCGTCATTCACATCTTTCACTAACTGCGCATACTCATTGTCGCTTTTCGCCGACCAGGTACGGGTCAGGTCTGCGGCATAACCGTTGTACTCCGCACCGGCATCCAGCAAGAAGCTGCGGATTTCAGACGGTGCCTGATGATCCAGCTTCGTATAATGCAAAACCGACGCATGCTCGTTCAGCGCCACGATATTGCTGTACGGCACATCGGTATCGCGGTGACCGGTCGCAGTCAGATAGGCCAGGTTGATATCGAACTCGCTCATCCCCGAACGGAAGGCTTCTTCCGCCGCACGGTGTCCATTCACCGCCATTTTCTGCGCTTCGCGCATGCAGGCCAGTTCGTAGTCCGTTTTGTAGGCGCGGTAATAGTGCAGATAGTCGATCACCCCTTTCGGGTTGATATTGCTGGCGGCGATCTCCAGTTGCAACGCACGCTCTGGAACCGGGCCGATATAACCAATATTGCCGCGCGCGGCAGGCAATTGACTGCCAATGCCATCCGCCTTCGGCAGGGCAATCACCTCAACTTCTTCAGTCCAGAAGGAGGTCGGCAGCGGTTCAACGTTGTGCCAGTAATCGACCGGCAAGTAAAACCACAGTTTGGGTTTGTTCACCCCATCAACCAGCAACCAGCAGTTGGGAACCTGAGTCACCGGCACCCAGGCTTTAAACTGCGGATTAACCTTAAACGGGTAAGGATGATCGTCGAGAAAAACGTTAACCAGCTCGCCGGAGTGAATAAGCAGCGCATCAAGCTTAAAGCGTTCCAACGCATCACGCGTCCGTTCTTGTAAGGTAACGATATGATTTTTATAGAGTGCGGCCAGTGATTCCATTTTCTATCCTTCTGTTTTTTTCGACCTCAAGTCTCCGCATCTTAGCACATCGATTCACGAGAGCGTGATTTCTACCAGGTGTGATCGGATCGGCATTTTTTTAATCAGTCATTTGCATTTTATTAACATAAAATACACACTTCGCTTCATCTGGTATGACCAGATCACCTTGCGGATTCAGGAGACTGACATGCTTTACAAAGGCGACAACCTGTACCTCGACTGGCTGGAAGATGGCATCGCCGAACTGGTGTTCGATGCCCCAGGCTCAGTGAACAAACTCGACACGGCAACCGTCGCCAGCCTCGGCCAGGCGCTGGACGTACTGGAAAAACAAACAGATTTAAAAGGGCTGCTGCTGCGTTCGAATAAAGCAGCCTTTATCGTCGGTGCCGATATCACCGAATTCCTTTCGCTGTTTCTCGTTCCCGAAGAACAGCTCAGCCAGTGGTTGCATTTCGCCAACAGCGTCTTTAACCGTCTGGAAGATCTGCCGGTCCCCACGCTTTCTGCGGTTAACGGCTATGCGTTAGGTGGCGGCTGCGAATGCGTACTGGCGACCGATTACCGCCTGGCGACGCCGGATCTGCGTATCGGTCTGCCAGAAACAAAGCTGGGCATCATGCCAGGCTTTGGCGGTTCCGTACGTATGCCGCGCATGTTAGGCGCGGACAGCGCACTGGAGATCATTGCTGCCGGTAAAGACGTTGGTGCTGAACAGGCGCTGAAAATCGGTCTGGTCGATGGCGTCGTGAAAGCGGAAAAACTGATTGAAGGCGCAAAAGCAGTTTTACGTCAGGCCATCAGCGGCGATCTGGACTGGAAAGCGAAGCGTCAGCCGAAGCTGGAACCGCTGAAGCTCAGCAAAATTGAAGCTGCCATGAGCTTTACCATTGCCAAAGGCATGGTCGCGCAAACGGCAGGCAAACATTACCCGGCCCCGATGACTGCGGTGAAAACCATTGAAGCCGCCGCGCGTTTTGGCCGTGAAGAAGCGCTTAATCTGGAAAACAAAAGTTTTGTTCCGCTGGCGCACACCAATGAAGCCCGCGCGTTGGTCGGTATCTTCCTTAACGACCAATATGTGAAAGGCAAAGCGAAGAAGCTGACCAAAGACGTTGAGACGCCAAAACAGGCTGCTGTGCTGGGCGCAGGCATTATGGGCGGCGGTATCGCGTATCAGTCGGCGTGGAAAGGCGTGCCGGTTATCATGAAAGATATCAACGACAAATCCCTGACCCTCGGAATGACCGAAGCGGCTAAGCTGCTGAACAAACAGCTTGAGCGCGGCAAAATTGACGGTCTGAAGATGGCGGGCGTGATTTCGACCATTCACCCTACGCTGGACTATGCCGGTTTTGATCGCGTGGACATCGTGGTCGAAGCCGTGGTTGAAAATCCGAAAGTCAAAAAAGCGGTGCTGTCCGAAACGGAAGACAAGGTTCGCCCGGATACCGTGCTGGCCTCTAACACCTCCACCATTCCCATCAGTGAACTGGCAAGCGTGCTGAAACGCCCGGAAAATTTCTGCGGGATGCATTTCTTTAACCCGGTTCACCGGATGCCGCTGGTTGAGATCATTCGTGGCGAGAAAAGCGCCGATGAAACCATCGCGAAAGTGGTCGCCTGGGCAAGCAAAATGGGCAAAACACCGATTGTGGTGAACGACTGCCCTGGCTTCTTTGTAAACCGCGTCCTGTTCCCTTACTTCGCGGGATTCAGCCAGTTGCTGCGCGACGGAGCGGACTTCCGCAAAGTCGACAAGGTCATGGAAAAACAGTTCGGCTGGCCGATGGGCCCGGCATACCTGCTTGATGTTGTCGGCATTGATACAGCGCATCACGCGCAGGCCGTGATGTCCGCAGGCTTCCCGCAGCGGATGCAAAAAGATTATCGCGACGCGATCGATGCGCTGTTTGACGCCAGTCGTTTTGGTCAGAAAAACGGTCTGGGCTTCTGGCGCTATAAAGAAGACAACAAAGGTAAGCCGAAGAAAGAAGAGGATGCCACCGTTGATGACCTGCTGGCTGACGTCAGTAACGCGAAGCGTGATTTCAGCGAAGACGAAATTATCGCCCGTATGATGATCCCGATGGTCAACGAAGTGGTGCGCTGTCTCGAAGAAGGCATTATCGCCAGTCCGGCAGAGGCCGATATGGCACTGGTTTACGGTCTGGGCTTCCCTCCGTTCCACGGCGGCGCGTTCCGCTGGCTGGATACGCTCGGCAGCGCGAAGTATCTTGATATGGCGCAACAGTATCAGCACCTCGGTCCGTTATACGACGTTCCGGAAGGTCTGCGTAATAAAGCGCGTCATAACGAACCGTATTATCCCCCGGTTGAGCCTGCCCGTCCGGTCGGCGACCTGAAAACGGCTTAAGGAGTCACAATGGAACAGGTTGTAATTGTTGATGCGATCCGTACCCCGATGGGCCGTTCGAAAGGGGGCGCGTTTCGCAACGTGCGTGCGGAAGATCTCTCCGCACATTTGATGCGCAGTCTGCTGGCGCGTAATCCGGCGCTTGAAGCGGCGGCGCTTGATGACATCTACTGGGGTTGCGTGCAGCAGACGCTGGAGCAGGGCTTTAACATCGCCCGTAACGCGGCGCTGCTGGCGGAAGTTCCACACTCCGTTCCGGCGGTGACCGTCAACCGTCTGTGCGGCTCTTCCATGCAGGCATTGCATGACGCCGCACGAATGATCATGACCGGTGATGCGCAGGCCTGTCTGGTGGGTGGCGTGGAGCATATGGGCCATGTGCCGATGAGCCACGGCGTCGATTTTCACCCAGGTCTGAGCCGTAACGTCGCCAAAGCGGCGGGCATGATGGGACTAACGGCGGAGATGCTCTCACGCATGCACGGCATCAGCCGTGAAATGCAGGATGCCTTTGCCGCACGTTCACACGCCCGCGCCTGGGCCGCCACGCAGTCCGGCGCGTTTAAGAATGAAATTATCCCAACCGGTGGGCATGACGCCGATGGCGTGCTGAAGCAGTTTAACTACGACGAAGTGATCCGTCCGGAAACCACGGTTGAAGCGTTATCTACCCTGCGTCCGGCGTTTGACCCGGTCAGCGGCACGGTCACCGCAGGAACCTCTTCTGCACTCTCCGATGGTGCCGCCGCCATGCTGGTGATGAGCGCGAGTCGTGCACGCGAGTTAGGTCTGAAACCACGCGCCCGCGTGCGCTCAATGGCGGTGGTCGGTTGTGATCCTTCCATCATGGGATACGGTCCGGTTCCGGCGTCGAAACTGGCGCTGAAAAAAGCGGGGCTTTCGGCCAGTGATATCGGTTTGTTTGAGATGAACGAAGCGTTTGCTGCGCAGATCCTGCCGTGTATTAAAGATCTGGGGTTAATGGAGCAGATTGACGAGAAGATCAACCTTAACGGCGGCGCGATCGCGCTCGGTCACCCGTTGGGTTGTTCTGGCGCGCGTATCAGCACCACGTTGTTGAACCTGATGGAACGCAAAGATGTCCAGTTCGGCCTGGCGACGATGTGTATTGGGTTGGGTCAGGGTATCGCGACCGTGTTTGAGCGGGTGTAAAGATATTCACTCATTGTCGGCCGGGTAAGCGAAGCGCCCCCGGCTCGATTGCCGGATGGCGACGCTAAAGCATCTCATCCGGCCTACAACGAAAACGTCACGGTATAACCATTTAGTTGCCGTTCTTCCCGCCTGTCAGGGGCGGGTTTTTTCTTCTTCGTTTCTCTTCTTAGATAAATGAGAACGCATCGCCAAACAGGCGATCTTCACGTGCGCTGCGCTCATTACAGAACAGGTCACGCGCGATTTTCGCCATCTCAAAACGTCCGGCAATGTAGATGTCATGATCGGCCAGCGTTCCGTGATCCTGCATCACCGCCGTTAAGACCGTCCCTGTACGTCCACGCCAGCCGGCTTCCGGTTGTTCCACCACGGCTTCGACGCGCAGATTGGGATGGTTGACAGAGAGCGCTTCAAGTTCAGAGAGATCGTAGAGATGCTTCTCTTCACGTCCCCCCCAGTAAATCGTGACCTCACGATTAGGATTATGCGCCAGAGCCGTCAGCAGAATGGAACGGGCGTAGGAAAAACCCGTACCACCAGCAATCAGGATCAGCGGACGCTCTTCATCGTCACGCAGCCATGCGTCGCCGTGCGGGATATCTATCGTTATCTCATGATCTTTCAGGATGCGATCCATCACTGCTTTGGCATAGAGATTAATTTCTGACGCGCCAATGTGGAGCTCAATAAAACCCTGCTCATCCGGCGTAGAGGCCATCGAGAACGGGCGTTTATCCCGCTCATCCATCACGACCATCAAATATTGACCGGCACGAAAGGAAAATGCCGCGTCGGGTACTAAACGAACACGGTATACGGTATCAGTGATAGCTTCTACCGAGGTCACTTTACAGCTTAAGGTTGTCATGCGCTCCCTCTATGGGTCTGTAGGGCAAAACGAGCGCCTCAGGCGCCTTTACCGTCATTAAAGATGGCCAGTTCATCCCAAATCGCATCAATGCGGGCGGTCACGTCGGGGTCTTTTTTAATTGGACGTCCCCACTCGCGTTGGGTTTCACCTGGCCATTTGTTCGTGGCATCCAGCCCCATTTTTGAACCCAGACCGGAGACCGGCGAGGCAAAATCCAGATAATCAATTGGCGTATTTTCTACCAGCACCGTGTCCCTGGCCGGGTCCATACGGGTGGTAATCGCCCAAATCACATCGTTCCAGTCGCGTGCATTGACGTCATCATCACAGACGATAACAAATTTGGTGTACATAAACTGGCGTAAAAATGACCAGACACCCATCATGACGCGTTTCGCATGCCCCGCGTACTGTTTTTTAATCGTGACGACGGCAAGGCGATAAGAGCACCCTTCCGGCGGCAGGTAAAAATCGACGATTTCCGGGAACTGTTTTTGCAGAATCGGCACAAACACTTCATTTAGCGCAACGCCAAGTACGGCAGGCTCATCCGGCGGACGACCGGTGTAGGTCGAATGGTAAATCGCATCTTCACGCTGGGTAATATGCGTGACGGTAAAGACCGGGAAGCTATCCACTTCATTGTAATACCCCGTATGGTCGCCATACGGGCCTTCCGGCGCCATTTCACCCGGATCGATATACCCTTCCAACACAATTTCCGCACTGGCAGGCACTTCAAGATCGTTAGACAGGCATTTAACCACTTCGGTTTTCGTACCGCGCAGCAGACCGGCAAAGGCGTACTCTGAGAGTGTGTCTGGTACCGGCGTCACCGCGCCAAGAATGGTGGCAGGATCGGCGCCTAAGGCGACAGACACCGGGAAACGTTCACCCGGATGCGCCGCACTCCACTCCTGATAATCAAGCGCGCCGCCACGATGCGACAGCCAGCGCATGATCAATTTATTTTTGCCAATCAACTGCTGGCGATAAATCCCCAGATTCTGCCGCTCTTTATGCGGGCCACGCGTGACGGTCAGCCCCCAGGTGATGAGCGGCGCTGCATCTTCTGGCCAGCAGGTCATAATGGGAATTCGGTTTAAATCGACGTCATCGCCAGAGATGATTTTTTGCTGACAAGGCGCACCGCGCAGTCGCTTCGTCGGCATATTCAGCACCTGTTTGAACTGCGGCAGTTTATCAAACAGATCGCGGAAGCCCTTCGGCGGCTCCGGTTCTTTCAAAAAGGCCAGTAATTTACCCACTTCCCGCAGCGCAGAGACATCATCCTGCCCCATGCCCATCGCGACACGCTTTGGCGTACCAAACAGGTTACACAACACCGGCATTGAATAGCCTTTGGGGTTTTCAAACAGCAGCGCAGGGCCACCGGCACGTAACGTGCGGTCGGCAATTTCTGTGATTTCCAGATATGGATCCACTTCAAGCGTAATGCGTTTGAGTTCACCCTGTTGTTCAAGCAGCGTCAGGAAGTCGCGTAAATCGTGATATTTCATGGCGTCCATTGTGGCCTCTTCGTAAGCGCCTCATTATACGGCGTTCATCATCGTGATGCTGTATTTTTGTTAAATTAGCGTGAACTCTGGCAGCCCACCGCCATCACCGGGATTATAATTAACTTCACGCCTTACATTTGCTATGCTTGCGCCCCGAATAAGCGGATAAGAGCCATTATGCAATCCTGGTATTTACTGTACTGCAAACGCGGGCAACTTCAGCGTGCTCAGGAACACCTCGAAAGACAGGCAGTGAGCTGCCTGACACCGATGATCACCCTGGAAAAAATGGTGCGTGGAAAACGTACTGCAGTCAGCGAACCCCTGTTCCCTAACTATCTGTTCGTGGAATTTGACCCGGAAGTGATTCATACCACGACGATCAATGCCACGCGCGGCGTCAGCCATTTTGTCCGCTTTGGCGCATCACCGGCAATTGTCCCTGCTACGGTGATTCACCAGCTCTCCGTCTATAAGCCAGAAGGCATTGTCGACCCTGAAACGCCTTACCCCGGCGACCGAGTGGTCATCACGGAAGGGGCTTTTGAAGGCCTGCAGGCGATCTTCACTGAACCGGACGGTGAAGCGCGTTCCATGCTGCTGCTCAACCTGTTGAATAAAGAGGTGAAGCAGAGCGTGAAAAACACCGGTTTCCGTAAGCTTTAACGGCGACTTAAAACGACATTCCAAACAGTGTCCTGACGTTCGCATCCGTTGTGGCGGAAAGCCACTGCGGATCGTCTCCGCGCCAGTGGGCGATACGCTCAAGAATATGTGGCAGATATGCCGGTTCGTTACGTCGCGATGCGGGTTTCGGCGAGAGATCGCGCGGCAACAGATACGGCGCATCGGTTTCAATCAGCAACTGTTCGGCCGGAATAAACGGTAGCAATTCGCGCAGTTCCAGCCCACGACGCTCATCACAGACCCAGCCTGTAATGCCGATATGTAATCCTCTGTCGATACAGTCCTGCATTTCTTCACGCGTGCCGGTAAAGCAGTGCAGCACCGCACCCGGGAGTTTGTCCAGCCACGGATCCAGCAGCGTCAGAAATCGTGCATGCGCATCACGACAATGCATAAAAACCGGCATCTGTAACTCAGCAGCGATACGCAACTGCGCATCAAACGCCCGCTCTTGTTCCTGCGGAGTGGAAAAATTACGATTGAAATCAAGGCCACATTCGCCAATCGCCACGACCTCAGGCATTGACGCCAGCGACACAATCGCCTCCTCTGTGGCAGGCTGCCATTGGCTACTGTCGTGCGGGTGAACACCGGCCGTTGACCAACAGTGAGGATAAATGTGCGCCAGTCGTTGCGCCTGTTGGCTTTCATGCAGGTTTGTGCCGGTGAGAAGCAGGCCCTTCACGCCAGCGGCCCTCGCGCGAGCCACAACCTCATCACGGTCTTTTAAAAACTGCGAGCTGGTTAAATTAACGCCGATATCAAACATGCTTCGCTCCATATGACAACCGCCCTGGCGGGCGGTTGAATTTACTCTTCTGTCTTCTCGGCTTTCTCAGCTTCGGCTTCTGATTCCGCCTCGTTATCTTCATCCCGTGTCTGTCGCTTACCGACATAGAAACGTGAGAAGAAAACGCCGACCTCAAACAGGAAGTACATCGGAATCGCCAGTAACGTCTGCGAAAAAACATCCGGCGGCGTCAGCAACATCCCTACCACAAACGCGCCAACTAACACATAAGGCCGTTTTTTACGCAAATCTTCCGGTGTCGTCACCCCCATCCAGCAAAGCAGCACGATGGCAACGGGCACCTCAAACGAGACCCCGAACGCCATAAACAGCGCCATGACAAAGCTCAGATAGCTGGCAATATCCGTCGAGACCTGCACACCTTCCGGCGCGGTATTGGCAAGGAAGCCAAACGCCAGCGGGAACACGACAAAGTAGGCAAACGCCATGCCGATATAGAACAGTAACGAGCTGGAGATCAGTAACGGTACCACCATGCGGCGTTCATGCTTATACAGCGCTGGCGCGATAAACGCCCAGACCTGATAAAGGATCACCGGTGCTGACAGGATCAGCGACACCATGAAGGTTAATTTGATCGGGGTGAAGAACGGTGATGCGACATCCGTCGCGATCATGGTTGCGCCCTGCGGCAACTGTTTGATAAGCGGCGAGGAAACCAGGTGATAGATGTCATTGGCAAAATAGACCAATGCCAGAAAAATCACGATAACCGCAATAATGCAGTTAAGCAGACGTTTACGCAGCTCAATCAGGTGCGTGATAAGCGGTTGAGTATCTTCTACAGCCATGTTTACGGTTTATCACTCGACGTAGGGGAGGAGCCAGCAACAGGGGCAGCGGTTTTCGGTTCAGCGTCCTTCACGTTGACGGCAGGAGACGTCTCCCCGACAATCTCAGGAGCCTGTTCCGGTGCGCTGGCCTGGACTTCAGCAGTAGCGGGCGTGACCCCTTCATGCTGTTCTTCGTTCCCTTTCACCACCGGGTTATGGATGGTGTGCGCTTCGTCGCTCGCTTTTTCGGGCTCGTTCGCGCTATAGGAACGTTTCATTGACTCCGCCGCCTGGCGCAGTTCATCCATTGAGGCTTTCAGCTCGGGAGTCAGATTTTCCAGGCTCGCTTTCTCAACCTTTTTCAGGCTGTCCTGAAACTCCTGGAGCTTAAGCTCCTGGGTCAGTTCATTCTGAACGGTGGTCGCAAGGGATCGCAATGCGCGTACCCAGCCAGCTATCGTTTTGACGGCTACCGGCAATCGCTGCGGCCCCAGTACGACGAGGCCGATAATAAACACCAGTAACAGTTCGCTAAAGCCGATATCAAACACGAATTACACCTGCTCTTTATCGTGGCTTTTCGCGTCTTCTTTTTTCGCCGTTTCTTTAGCAGCGTCTGCCGGTTTGTCAGTAATAGACTTCGCGGTAAAGTCAGCGTCCTGACTGGCTTTATCCTGTTTAGCATCATCATCACTCATGGCTTTTTTGAAGCCTTTGATGGATGCGCCAAGATCGGAACCGATGGAGCCGAGCTTCTTGGTGCCAAACAACAGTACAACGATGACGGCAATGATCACCAACTGCCAAATACTGATACCACCCATACATGTTCCTCTGTGATAGATGATGAATTAATAAGGCCGTAGTATACGTTACCCGGCCTGCCTTGAGCGATGAAAAAATCAGCGAGTTTTGCGCCAGCCGACAATCCAGGCGACCAGACCGCCTGCCATCAACCAGCCGGGCATATAGCCCCATTCAGGACGATTAATCAACAGGAATGTCCCACTCAATAGTAACGTGGCTCCAATTCCCAATAAGTAACGGGATTGGCCCTGACGCACATGATTCTCCTGAAGCTCGCGCGCAATCTTATCAACACTGTGCTGTAAATATTTGCCCTGGCGCAAACTGTCGTACACCAGTTCAGGGAGTTCTGGCATTTTTTCGACCCAGAACGGCGCTTTTTCCTTAAATGCCCTGACCAGCGCCGGAATACCGACCTGATCTTTAATCCATGATTCCAGAAAAGGCTTCGCCGTTTTCCAGAGATCCAACTGCGGATACAGCTGACGTCCTACGCCCTCAACATACAGTAATGTCTTCTGCAACAATACCAGTTGAGGCTGCACTTCCATGTTAAATCGACGCGCCGTATTGAAAAGGTTTAACAAAACGTGACCAAACGAGATTTCTGCTAGCGGTTTCTCGAAGATAGGCTCGCATACGGTACGAATCGCAAACTCAAACTCTTCAACGTTGGTATCCGGCGGAACCCAGCCTGAATCAACATGCAGTTCCGCAACCTTGCGGTAATCACGATTAAAGAACGCGATAAAGTTCTCCGCCAGGTAACGCTTATCTTCCTTGTTTAAGGAGCCGACAATGCCGCAATCAATGCCAATATATTTCGGGTTTTCGGGGTGTTCATAACTGACAAAGATGTTTCCGGGATGCATATCCGCGTGGAAAAAGCTGTCGCGAAACACCTGAGTGAAGAAAACCTGCACGCCGCGCTCCGCCAGCAACTTCATGTTGGTGCCGTTTTTCTCCAGCGTCATCACATCGGAAACCGGGATGCCATAGATGCGTTCCATCACCATCATATTCTCACTGCAGTAGTCAGAATAAACTTCCGGGATGTAGAGCATGGGGCTGTCTTCAAAGTTCCGCCGTAGCTGAATGGCGTTGGCCGATTCGCGCAACAGGTTCAGCTCATCAATCAGTGTTTTTTCATATTCCCGCACCACTTCCGTCGGGCGCAGACGGCGACCGTCCGGTAGCAAGCGCGGCACCCAGCGGGCAAGACGATAAATCAGTCGTAGATCCGCTTTGATAACCGGCAGGATGTCAGGACGTATGACTTTGATGACGACCTCTTTGCCGTTCGATTTCAGTCTCGCCGTATGCACCTGAGCAATTGACGCCGACGCCAGCGGCTGAATCTCGAATTCATCAAACCAGGCTTCAACGGGCAGTCCGCCCATCGCTTCTTCGATTTGCGCTTTCGCCAGCTTGCCATCGAAGGGGGCGACTTTGTCCTGTAACAACGCCAGTTGATCGGCGATATGCGGAGGGAAGAGATCGCGGCGAGTTGAGAGCATTTGACCAAACTTGATCCACACCGGCCCTAACTCCTGCAGAGCCAGTCTCAGTCGCTCTCCCAATAATTTGTCTTTATGCCGGTTTGGCATCCAGAACAGGCAGTAACGCCATAACCGCAGCGGCAGCGTGATCCGCATTTTGGGGATGAGTTCATCAAGTCCGTAACTTAAAAAAGTGCGAATGATGAAATACAGGCGCCGTACTTCACCTGGCGTCATTTAGCCTCCAGTTTTTCCAGCCGCCGGGTCAGCGCATCGACAGCGCGTTCCACCGCTGCCGTTTCTTCCGCGAACCAGGCAACCTCTAACGGTCCGGGTGCCATTCGCCACTCTTCCGTAATGGCTTCGGCAACATAACGTTGCTGACGTTGGATCCCGTGACGGAGAAATTTTGCCCCGCCGCGCAGGGCTTTGCTGATCCCTTCCGCCGCGATGTCGCCGGTATAAGGCGCCAGCAGTTCAGCAGGATCGAATTCCGCCAGGTCGGCAAGGGCAACGAAATTTTGCACAACCTGAATATCACCCTGCACTTCCAGTTCGCCACTGCGAATCAGCGCAGCCAGTTGCTGGCGGTCACGTAATTTTGGCAATACGCTGGCATGAGTGATCACCGTACAATCGGCCTCGCCAGCCCACTCGCCCAGCACGTCAACCTGGCGTTCGCTGAACAGCAGAATTAATGATGTCGAAAAGCCTTTTAGCTCTACACGCAGCACTTTTCCCAGCAGACGCGCTCGCGCCGTTTTCAACGCCGGCGAACGATACAGGAATGAATTAAGCAAACTTTCCATTCCTGCAGTCACTAAGGGTTTAAAAGGCATCCCCGTTCTCCTGTCAGAACTTATAGCCGCGATGTAGCGCAACCACACCCGCTGTCAGGTTGTAATAGTCGACACTTTCGAACCCGGCGTCCTGCATCATCGCTTTCAAGGTGTCCTGATCGGGATGCATACGGATGGATTCCGCCAGATAACGATAGCTATCGGCATCATTGGCGACCATTGAACCGATACGCGGCAGGATATGGAACGAGTAGGCGTCGTACGCTTTGCTCAGTGGCTCGATAATCGGTTTAGAGAATTCCAGCACCAGCAGACGACCACCTGGCTTCAGGACACGGAACATCGAGCGCAGGGCTTTGTCTTTGTCCGTGACGTTACGCAAACCGAAGGAAATAGTGATGCAGTCAAACGTATTGTCCGGGAACGGCAGCGCTTCCGCATTGGCCTGAACATATTCTACGTTGCCAATCACGCCGATATTGCGCAGCTTTTCACGACCCATTTTGAGCATTGAGTCATTGATGTCAGCCAGAATCACCTTGCCGGTCTCCCCGACCAGACGGGAGAATTTAGCCGTCAGATCGCCGGTTCCCCCGGCTAAATCCAGTACTGTCTGACCACGGCGGACGCCGCTACAGTCGATGGTGAAGCGCTTCCACAAACGATGGATGCCAAAAGACATCAAATCATTCATAACATCATATTTTGATGCCACAGAATGAAAAACGTGGGCCACCATGTCCGCTTTATGCTCTTTAGCGACAGTCTGAAAACCAAAGTGCGTCGTTTCTTGTGAATTATCCACCATCTCAGTGCCTGCTCATCAAAAAATTGTTCGAGAAGTGTAACAGATTGGGGCGCATTGCCCTACCCTTCTGCCCGTCCGGGTTACTCCGAACGGACTAATTCGATTGCTGCTTTATCCCGTCATCGTCGGAATAAGATGCATCTTCCTGCTCTTCAGGTACCGATCGCAACCGATACTCTTCATCCTGCGTTGTGGCCTGTTCCGCCAGTTCAGGGTTAATCTCGCGCTTAATTTCTACCCCTAAGCCGCGAAACGCTTCGGCCTGTGCCAGCACGTTGCCGCGCCCCGACGACAGCTTTTTCATCGCCTGACGATAGTTATCCTGCGCTTTGTCCAGACTCTGTCCGATGGAGGACATATCGTCGACAAACAGCCGCATCTTGTCATAGAGCTTACTCGCACGGTCCGCAATCTGTTGCGCATTACGGCTTTGATGTTCGTAACGCCAAAGATTCGCAATGGTTCGCAACGCCACCAGTAATGTCGTGGGACTGACCAGCATAATATTATTTTTAAGCGCTTCAGTAATCAGTTCGGGCTGTCGGTCGAGCGCTAACAGAAACGCGGGCTCCACCGGAATAAACATCAGCACGTAATCCAGCGTGCGCAGCCCCGGAAGCTGCTGGTAGTCCTTACGTCCCAACAGGCGAATATGGTTACGCACCGAAGCAATGTGTTCCTGAAGCGCACTTTCGCGGGTGTAATCGTCTTCCGCATTAAAATAGCGCTCATAGGCCACCAGCGTCATTTTGGCGTCGATCACCACATCTTTTCCCTGCGGTAAACGTACAATTACGTCGGGCTGCATGCGGGAACGAACGTCATTCTCGATACTGACCTGCGTTTCGTACTCATAACCTTCACGCAGTCCGGATGCTTCCAGCACACGGGTGAGTACGACTTCGCCCCAGTTCCCCTGCGTTTTATTATCGCCTTTTAGTGCACGCGTCAGGTTGACCGCTTCCTGGGCCATTTGTGCATTAAGCTGTTGGAGATTGCGAATTTCATGCGCCAGGGTGTGACGTTCTCGCGCTTCCTGACCAAAGCTGTCCTGAACCTGGCGACGGAAACCGTCCAGTTGTTCACGCAGCGGCGTCAGCAGACCATTCAGGCTCTGTCGGTTTTGCTCATCAACCCGGCGATTGCTTTGCTCAAAGATTCGGTTTGCCAGGTTTTCAAACTGTTCGCTCAGACGCTGCTCGCTGTTGATCATCTGGCGAATTTTATCTTCCGCATGCTGCTGTGTGGCTTCCATTCGCGTGGTCACTTCACGCAGATCCGCTTCCAGCGAGGTGTTAATGCTGCGCAGGCTACGTAATTCGTTATTGAGCAACTCGCACTCATCACGCCAGTGTTCACTTTGGGCAAGCTGTTGTTTGGCAGCACTTAATGCCGCAACCATCTCTTCACGTTCAGCGAATTGTTCGGCTTTCTGTTGTGCATGCTGATAGCTGGCTATCAGCCAGCCAAGCGCAATGCCCACCAGCGCAATAACCGCATAAATGATGATTGAGATATCCAAAATGCCTCCCGACGCCATACATCACCCGCACAAAATAGAATTGTGCTGTATAAACGTCCAGTTTTAAAGAACTTTCCTGCGAGGCGGTACGCAAATAATCGCGTAAAAGCAAAAGGCCGAACGCGTCGGCCTTTTTTACGGAAGAGAAGAGAATTAGATGAGACGACGTGCCGCTTCCACCACGATTTTCACCGCATGGCTTTCGGTTTGTTTCATCGTCTCCGCATTCGGGATCTCTTGCTGGGTGCGGTTGACGATTACCCCCGCAACCATCCCGGCGCGCAGGCCCTGGCTTGCACACATGGTCAGCAGCGTGGCGGACTCCATTTCGTAGTTCATCACGCCCATTGACTGCCACTCTTCCATGGAGCCTTTGAAACGACGTACTACGCGACCGGAGAAAGTGTCGTAACGTTCCTGGCCTGGGTAGAAGGTGTCAGAAGATGCAGTTACGCCCACGTGAGTTGTAGCACCGATGGATTTTGCCGCTTCAACCAGCGCGGTGGTGCATTCAAAGTCAGCGACTGCCGGATACTCCATCGGCGCAAAGTGCAGGCTCGCACCATCCAGACGAACGGACGCCGTGGTGACCAGAACATCGCCGACATTGATATGCGGCTGAATGGCCCCCGTGGTGCCAATACGCAGGAAAGTACGAATGCCCAACTGAGCCAATTCTTCCACCGCTATAGAAGTTGATGGGCCGCCGATACCGGTCGAGCAGACGATGACGGCTTTACCGTCCAGCTCTGCGCGCCAGGTAGTGAATTCACGGTGAGATGCCAGTTTAACCGGCTTCTCCATCAGCGCGGCGATCTTTTCTACACGTTCCGGATCGCCAGGGACGATAGCCAGCGTAGCCCCTTGTAAATCGTTCTTGGTGAGGCCGAGATGAAAAACGTCAGACCTGGACATATAAAACTCCTCTGTGATTCGGTTTTTGTCAGAAGAAGCAAAAAGACACTTTACCGAAGGACTTAAGATATTTTCGTGACCGCTATCACCATGATGCAATTCATTTGCATGAATTTACCTACAAAAAGTGATAAACATCACATCAATAGCCCAACTTTCTCTTTCTTTGCACAAAAAGCGAGCCGTTTGAGGCAGTGTGAATGGTTAAAGGCTGTCTATAGTTAATAGTGCGCTATTTTTCTAAGGGTACGGAGAATACCATGACATCAACACCACAAACCGGTTTTGCACCTGCAGCATCCCCTATTGCCTCTACCTCAGTGCATACCCCGGACGACGCCATCGTCGCGGGTTTTACGTCAATCCCTTCTCAGGGGGACGAGATGCCGGCGTTTCACGCCCGGCCGAAAAAGAGCGATGGCCCACTGCCTGTGGTCATTGTAGTGCAGGAAATCTTTGGCGTGCATGAACATATCCGCGACATCTGCCGTCGTCTGGCGCTGGACGGCTATTTGGCTATCGCGCCAGAACTCTACTTCCGCGAAGGCGATCCCAATGATTTCGCCGATATTCCCACGCTATTGAGCGGTCTGGTGGCGAAAGTGCCGGATTCTCAGGTTCTGGCCGATCTGGATCACGTCGCCAGTTGGGCGTCCCGCAACGGTGGCGATGTTCATCGTCTGATGATCACTGGCTTTTGTTGGGGCGGACGTATTACGTGGCTGTACGCGGCGCATAACCCGCAACTGAAAGCCGCTGTAGCCTGGTATGGGAAGTTGGTTGGCGATAAGTCGTTGAATTCGCCGAAACATCCTGTCGATGTGGCGACCGATCTGAACGCCCCGGTGCTGGGTCTGTACGGCGGTCAGGATAACAGTATTTCACAGGAGAGCGTGGAGACCATGCGCCAGGCCTTACGCGCCGCTAACGCCAATACGGAGATTGTTGTCTATCCTGATGCCGGTCATGCCTTCAATGCCGACTACCGCTCGAGCTATCACGAAGAATCTGCCAAAGACGGCTGGCAAAGAATGCTGGCGTGGTTTGCACAGTACGGAAGTAAGAAATAACGCAGGTCTGAACCGCCCCCCGACAACAGGCCCGGTGGCGACTTCGCCTTACCGGGCCCAGGAAGATCACGCCTGACGCAGATTCTGCGCGGCTTTCACCATGCTCGCCAGCGCGGCGCGGGTTTCCGGCCAACCGCGGGTTTTCAGGCCACAGTCCGGGTTCACCCACAGGCGTTCAGCCGGGATACGTTGTGCCGCTTTTTGCAACAGCGCCTCAATCCACTCTACGCTCGGGACATTCGGCGAGTGAATGTCATACACGCCCGGTCCGATTTCGTTCGGATAGTCGAACTCTTCGAACGACTCCAGAAGCTCCATGTCGGAACGTGAGGTCTCAATGGTGATCACGTCAGCATCCAGCGCGGCAATAGAATCCATGATGTCGTTAAACTCGCAGTAACACATGTGGGTGTGGATCTGGGTATCATCTTTCGCCACCGCCGCGTTGATACGGAACGCTTCCACGCCCCACGCCAGATAAGCCGCCCAGTCGCTACGACGCAACGGCAGCCCTTCGCGTAGTGCGGGTTCATCAATCTGAATGATGCCAATGCCTGCCGCTTCCAGATCCGCCACCTCATCACGCAGTGCCAGCGCGATCTGTTTGGCGATGGTTTCGCGGGTGACGTCTTCACGCGGGAAGGACCAGCAGAGAATGGTCACCGGGCCGGTCAGCATGCCTTTTACCGGTTTGTCAGTCAGCGACTGAGCATACTTCGCCCATTCTACGGTGATCGCTTCCGGACGGCTGACGTCGCCGATCACCACCGGAGGTTTCACGCAGCGAGAGCCGTAACTCTGCACCCAGCCATTCTGGGTGAAAACAAAACCATCGAGGTGCTCACCGAAATATTCCACCATGTCGTTACGCTCGGCTTCACCGTGGACCAGCACGTCCAGGCCTAAGCGTTCCTGCTCAACAATCGCCTGCTTAATATGCTCCGCGATGCCAGTGCGATAGTTGTTAGCATCAAGCTGCCCTTTTTTGAAGTCCAGACGCAGGCCGCGGATTTCAGTAGTCTGCGGGAAAGAACCGATAGTGGTCGTCGGCCATGCAGGCAGGTTGAAGCGCGCACGCTGAGCCTCAGCGCGCACTTCGTACGGGTTCGCCCGCTGGCTGTCCTGCGCGGTGATGGCCGCCAGACGTTTTTCCACTGCTGCATTGTGCACACGGGTCGAGTGGCGACGCGCCTGAATCGGTGCGCTCCATTCGGCGATGGCGGCGGTATCGCCGCTGTTCAGCGCATCGCGCAGCAGCGTCAGTTCACCACACTTTTGCAGGGCGAAGGCAAACCAGCTCTTCACTTCCGCATCCAGACGCGTTTCAACGCTCAGGTCGATCGGGCTGTGCAGCAATGAGCAGGACGAGGCCACCCACAGATCGCGAAGGCCTACGATATCTTTAATCTGGGCATATTTTTCTGTCAGATCGGCACGCCAGACGTTGCGTCCATTGACCAGACCGGCAGACAGCAGCCAGTCAGTCGGCAGGCGTTTGTGCAGCGCTGTCACGTCATCTTTACCGTGGACCAGGTCAACGTGGAGTCCTTGTACCGGCAGCGCGGCAATGGTATCAAGGTTAGGCGTCACACCTTCAAAGTAGATGGTCAGCAGCAGTTTCACCTGCCCGGAAAGCGCATCGTAGGCCGGTTTGAAGGCGTTCAGCCACGTCTGGGGCAGTTCCAGCACCAGCGCGGGTTCGTCGATCTGCACCCACTCGATGCCGCGTTTTGCCAGTTCCGCCAGCACCTGCTGGTAAACCGGCAGAATGTCTTTCAGCAGGCTCAGGCGATCGAACGACTCGCCCTTTACTTTGCCCAGCCACAGGTAAGTGACCGGGCCGAGCAGCACAGGTTTCACCTTGTGACCCAGCGCCAGCGCTTCGTCTACTTCATCCAGCAGTTGTGTCCAGGTCAGTTTGAACTGCTGACCCTTAACGAACTCCGGCACCATATAGTGATAGTTGGTGTTAAACCATTTGGTCATTTCTGCCGCCGCAGCCGGTTCGCCGGTCGGCGCACGACCGCGACCAATGCGGAACAGGGTGTCGATATCGACGGAACCATCTTTGTTCTGATGACGCGCCGGGACGTTACCGAGCAGCAGGCTGGTGGTCAGAACATGGTCGTACCAGGCAAAATCGCCGACCGGCAGTAGATCGATACCGGCCTGCTTTTGCTGATCCCAGTGACGCGCCCGCAGTTCACGGCCCACCGCCAGCAGTTCTTCACGGGTCACATTACCCGCCCAGTAGCCCTCTTGCGCTTTTTTCAGCTCGCGACGCAGGCCAACACGAGGGAAACCGAGGGTGTGATTCAGTATTGTCATTTTACTTCCTCTAATTATATGTAAATCCTATGGATTTTTAATTCAGGGAAGGTGGCAAGTTTGCTCATCCCCGGGAGCTTACATCAGTAAGTAACCAGGGCGGGGAAACGCAGCCAACGCACCATAAATTTAAAATACGAAGGATTTTGGACGTCTAGATGTTTACACATCCATATTTGACAGTTACTGTATATTCCTCAAGCGCAATTTGTTCATGCCGAAGTGAAGGACTTTCATGATCGAGATTAAACACCTGAAAACGCTCCAGGCGTTGCGGAATACCGGGTCACTGGCAGCCGCCGCGGCGACGCTGCATCAGACCCAATCCGCCCTGTCTCACCAGTTCAGCGATCTGGAACAGCGCCTTGGCTTTCGGCTATTCATACGTAAAAGTCAGCCGCTGCGTTTCACCCCACAGGGTGAGATCCTGTTGCAACTGGCCAGTCAGGTTCTGCCACAAATTAACCGCGCGTTGCAGGCCTGCAACGAACCACAACAAACCCGTCTGCGTATCGCCATTGAGTGCCATAGCTGTATTCAGTGGTTGACCCCGGCGCTGGAAAACTTCCGCGCCAAATGGCCGCAGGTGGAGATGGATTTTAAATCCGGCGTGACGTTTGACCCCCAACCGGCGCTCCAGCAGGACGAGCTCGATCTGGTGATGACCTCTGACATTCTGCCGCGCAGCGGGCTGCATTATTCTCCGATGTTTGATTTTGAAGTTCGCCTGGTGCTGGCACCCGAGCATCCGCTGACCAGCAAAACGCAGATCACCCCGGAAGATTTAGCCAGCGAAACGCTGCTGATCTATCCGGTACAACGCAGTCGACTGGACGTCTGGCGTCATTTTCTTCAGCCCGCAGGGGTCAGCCCGTCACTGAAAAGCGTGGATAATACTCTGCTGTTAATTCAGATGGTGGCGGCAAACATGGGCATTGCTGCCCTGCCGCACTGGGTCGTGGAGAGTTTTGAACGCCAGGGCCTGGTGGTGACCAGAACCCTGGGAGAGGGCTTATGGAGCCGCCTGTACGCCGCCGTGCGTGACGGCGAGCAGCGCCAGCCGGTGACTGAGGCGTTTATTCGATCGGCGCGCAATCACGCCTGCGATCATCTGCCGTTTGTTCGGAGCGCGGAGCGACCCACTTTCGATGCACCCACAGTGAAGCCAATATCACCATCGCACCTGTAATAAAACTTGGCCAGTGAGGCTGTTGGTGCCAGATAGCCAGGTTGACCAGCAGCCCTGCGGGCACATGCATATTGTTCATAATACCCAGCGTCCCCGCATCAACCTGTGTCGCGCCGTAGTTCCACATAAAGTAGCCGATGCCTGAAGCGGCCACGCCCAGGAACACCAGAATTCCCCACTGGAGCGTGGTTTCCGGCATTTTCTGCGCATTGCCCAACATGAACCAGGCAACTACCGCCACCAGAAACGCGCCGATGTAAAACCATGCAAAGGCGTTATGCTGGGGCATCGGGCGCGCCTCCATCAGGCGTTTATAGCCCACCATCCCGATGGCAAAACTGATGTTGGAAAGCTGTACCAGCAGCAGACCAGTCCAGAAGTGATCGGTCACCTGGTCATAACGAATAATCCCTGCGCCAATCACCGCCAGCAGCGCGCTAAACGCATACCCCCAGCGCAGCCGCCGTTTACTCATCAGATCGTAAATCAGCGTGATATAGAGCGGCGTCAACACGGTAAACAGCAGCAGTTCAGAGACAGTCAGATAGAGATAAGCGTGGAAACTCAGCATATACATGATGCCAAGCTGCATGGCTCCCACCAGCATATAAAGCCCGATAGTTTTCAGGCTGTGCCCGCGCGTACGCAGGAAAGGCAGGAATACCAGCGCCGCCAGACCGACCCGAACCAACACGGCAAAGTAGCTATCGACGTGCCCGGCAAGGTATTCCCCGAACAGGCTGAAGGAGAAAGCCCACAGGATCGTGGTAATGATCAGTAACGCCACAATGGATATCTCGTAGAATATGGAGTATCCATTGTAGCGGAGAGTTAAGTTGACAACTGATTAATTAATCAGCATTCATCTTAGCGTAAGAAGAGATCGCGCAGATAATGCGGCACCGCATCGTCGATATTAGAGCCGATCACTTCCAGTTCCGGATGCAGATCCTTCAGGCGTTGATGCGCCCCGGCCATAATGCAGCCTTTGCCTGCCATTGACAGCATTTCAGCGTCGTTCATCCCGTCGCCAAAGGCGATGCAGTCTTTGAGGCTGTAACCCATCGCGTTGGCGACCGCCTCCAGCGCATGGCCTTTCGACACGCCGCCCGCCATCACTTCCAGACAGGTGAGCGTGGAGAAGCTCACGTTCACCCGATCGCCCCAGCGTGCATTAATAGCCTGTTCCAGCGGCAGCAGGACGTCATGAGAATGACTGGTGAAGAACACTTTGCTGACGCCTTCCGGCTCCAGTAAACCCGGTTCAAACAGCGAGTAATGGAACACCGCCTCTTTGAAAAATCGCATTTCATCCGGACGATGGCGGTTCATAAACCATTCGTCATCGCGATAGACGTTAGTGATGATATCCGGGTTCGCGTTCACCACCCCAAACAGATCGCTGGCAATATCGCGGTCCAGATTATGGGTAAACACCAGATTGCCATCCATATCATGCACACGCGCGCCGTTGGAGGTAATCATATAGCACTTAATCTCCAGATTATCGCGAATCTGCCCCACATCGACATGATGTCGACCGGTCGCAAAGACAAAGTTAACGCCGCGTGCGGTCAGCAGCTTCAATGTCTCTTTCGCGTAGGGGGATAGGGTATGGTCGGGAGAAAGCAGTGTGCCATCTAAATCAGACGCAACAATCTGATACATATAAAAATTCAACCTCTGAGCAAAGCGGTTTCCGCTGATGAGTTATGCTTGTTGAAAAAATCAACGATAGCCTGAAGCGCAACTGAGCGCATAGCGTCCTTTTCAAAAAGGATCTCATGGTAAGCGCCTTTAATGACCAGCGGATGCCCCCCTTCGACAGGATGGCCCGCTGCGGCGCGGAGTTCACAAAAACGTTCGTGCATGCGGTTATCCACCACACGCTCTTCTTCAGCCTGAATCAGCAGAGTTGGCGTGGCGTCATCGCCCGCGCCTGCCAGCACCTGTTCAGCCGCCAGGATGCCTTCCCGTACCCAGTGAAAGGTTGGGCCGCCGACGCGCAGCTGCGGCTCATCGGCATAAAAACGTAAATTACGCCGATAGCGTTGTCGACTGTGCGTTAATAAATTCATGCCAAAGGGCAATGCCCGCCAGCGTCCGGTGCCGATCGCATACCCTTCCCGGATACGCTGATGACCTTCGGCCCAGTCGAGGATATGGCGTACCATCCAGTCCGGCAAACGCATCACAATACCAAACATTGGCGCGCAGAGCGCGATCGCATCGCACTGATGCGGATGGCGCTGCAAAAACAGCGTCGCAATCGCCCCGCCCATCGAGTGTGCCAGAATATAACGTTTACGCCACGGTCCCGGCTGCACTTCTTGTCCCCAGAACGCCGATAAATCATCAACATAGTCGTTGAAATTGTCGACATGTCCGCGATTAGGATCCGATAGCATACGCCCGGAACGCCCCTGACCGCGATGGTCAATAATGAGGACATCAAAGCCCAGATGAAACAGGTCATACGCCAGCTCAGCGTACTTTACATAGCTTTCAATTCGCCCCGGACAGATGACAATGACACGATCGTTATGCGCTGCGCGAAACCGGACAAACCGCACCGGCACACGACCGACGCCGGTCAATTCCGCTTCCTCACGCTGACGCCAGAAGTCTGTCAGCGGCCCCATGGAAAAAGCCGCAAACGCGTTTTCTCTCGTTTCCCAGTCTTTTTGCTGCTGAAACATCGGGTATCCAGCCTCGTTTACCAGGTAAAAATCGTTTTTTTAATCATGTCTGACACAACACCGCAACAGTAGCGTATTGTGGCATATACCCGTCATACTTCAAGCTGCAGATGCGTTGGCTTTCCTCGCTCATCCCCGTCATGTACTCCCTGTACGCGCCTGGGATTTCGCTGCGTCGCCGCCTTTGTGCAACTCGAATTATTTAGTGTATTTAAAGTGCAATCAGGGAGTTTCTCATGACTTTTGAATGGTGGTTCGCTTACCTGCTGACATCCATAATTTTGAGCCTTTCGCCCGGTTCCGGCGCCATCAATACCATGACGACTTCCCTTAATCACGGCTATCGCGGCGCAGTGGCGTCGATTGCCGGGTTACAGGCCGGACTGGGCATTCATATCGTGCTGGTCGGCGTCGGTCTGGGCACGCTGTTTTCACGCTCCGTCATCGCCTTTGAGGTGCTGAAATGGGCGGGCGCGGCCTATCTGATTTGGTTAGGTATCCAGCAATGGCGCGCCGCCGGTGCGATTGATCTGAATGCTATGGCCCAGACCCAGTCGCGCGGTCGCCTGTTTAAACGCGCCGTATTCGTGAACCTGACAAACCCTAAAAGCATCGTCTTCCTGGCGGCCCTTTTCCCACAGTTCGTGATGCCAAAAGAACCCCAACTGATGCAGTACATCGTGCTCGGTGTAACCACTATTGCAGTCGACATCGTGGTGATGATCGGCTACGCCACGCTGGCGCAGCGTATCGCGTTGTGGATCAAAGGACCGAAACAGATGAAAGCGTTGAATAAAATCTTCGGTTCGCTGTTTATGCTGGTGGGTGCACTGCTGGCGTCGGCGCGCCACGCCTGACCGGTTGCCGGATAGCAACTGGCACGTATCCGGCACAAAGACTTAGCGCGAAATGATCAGATGGATACCGAACCCCGCGAACAACGCCCCGGCAAAACCGTCGATCCATTTCGCCATACGCTGGTAGCCACGACGCATTTTCGGCAGCGCAAACAGGCTGGCAACCACGGTAAACCACGCGAAAGTCTCAACGATAATCAGCACGAAAATCCCCCAACGCGCAGCAGTACCGACGCTGTCGCCGACAAACAGAGAAAAGACCGAACCGAAGTAGATGATGGCTTTCGGGTTAGCCAGGTTCGTCAGTAACCCTTTCAGGAAACTGCGACCGCTTTGCGCCAGCTCAACCTGCGGCGTGGGTGCCGCGACATCCTGCTTTTTCAACGCGCCACGCAGCATCTGGTAGCCCATCCAGCACAGATACAGGCCGCCGCCGACCATGATAATAGTGTGTAACCAGGCCATTTTTTCAATGATCAGATGCAGGCCGAGCAGCGCGATGCCCGCCCAGACCATGACGCCACAGGTAATGCCCAGCACGCCCATCATCGCCTCTTTACGCGAGCGGCTGACCGCCGTCTGCGAGACAAAAAAGAAATCCGGCCCTGGGCTCATCAGTGCCACAATGTGCACCATCGCCACGGTGAGAAATAACATTAACATGATGAAAATACTCGCGGGGGAAACAGTTCAGTGAGTCACCATCCTGGCACTTTTTTGCCCGGCTGACTACTCTTCGTCGTCACCATCAACGTGCGCGCGGATCAACGCCATAAACGCTTTACCGAAGCGTTCCAGTTTGCGCATTCCCACCCCGTTGACGCTGAGCATTTCGCTCGCGGAAACCGGCATCTGTTCCGCCATCTCAATCAGCGTGGCGTCGTTGAAGACGACGTACGGCGGGATATTCTCTTCATCAGCAATAGCTTTACGCAGCTTGCGCAGTTTGGCGAACAGTTTGCGATCGTAATTGCCGCCGAAAGATTTCTGCATGACGCGCGGTTTCAGGGCGACAATACGCGGCACTGCGAGTTGCAGGGTGACCTCGCCGCGCAGCAGCGGACGTGAAGCATCGGTGAGCTGTAGCGCGGAATGCTGGGCGATATTTTGCGTAACGAAGCCCAGGTGAATCAACTGGCGGATCACGCTCACCCAGTGCTCGTGACTCTGTTCGCGCCCCATACCGTACACCTTGAGCTTGTCGTGGCCGAGTTCGCGAATACGCTGGCTGTTAGCCCCGCGTATCACTTCCACCACGTAACCCATCCCAAAACGCTGGTTTACCCGACCAATGGTCGAGAGCGCAATCTGTGCGTCCTTCACGCCATCATACTGTTTTGGCGGATCAAGACAGATATCGCAGTTGCCGCACGGTTCCTGACGCCCTTCACCGAAGTAGTTAAGCAGCACCAGACGACGACAGGTTTGCGCCTCGGCAAACGCGCCCATCGCGTTCAACTTGTGCCGTTCGATATCCTGTAGCTGTCCCTGCGGTTTTTCTTCCAGACAGCGGCGCAGCCACGCCATATCCGCCGGATCGTAAAACAGCATCGCCTCCGCGGGCAGGCCGTCTCGCCCGGCACGACCGGTCTCCTGGTAGTAGGACTCAATGTTGCGGGGAATATCGAAATGCACCACAAAACGCACGTTAGGTTTGTTGATGCCCATGCCAAAAGCGACGGTCGCCACCACGATTTGCAGGTCGTCGCGCTGGAATTTCTCCTGCACGTCGGCGCGGATGTGATTTTCCAGCCCTGCATGGTATGCCGCGGCGCTAATGCCCCGGCTTTGCAGACGCGCGGCGGTGTCCTCCACTTTCGCACGACTGTTACAGTAAATAATCCCGGATTTACCACGCTGTTCCTGCACGTAACGCATCAGTTGATCGAGCGGTTTAAACTTCTCCATCAGCATGTAGCGAATGTTCGGACGGTCAAAACTGCTGATCTGGATTAAGGGATCGTTCAGTCCCAGCAGACGAACAATATCCAGCCGTGTGGTTTCATCAGCGGTCGCGGTCAGCGCGACAAATGGCAGTGTAGGAAAACGCTGTCTGAGCTGGCCGAGTGCGGCATATTCCGGGCGGAAATCATGTCCCCACTGCGAGATACAGTGCGCTTCGTCCACGGCCAGTAACACCGGATTCCAGTGCGCCAGGTGCTCAAGGAAGTTATCCAGCATCAGGCGTTCAGGAGCGATATACAGCAGACGGATTTGTCCGGTACGACACCCCGTCATCACTTCAAGCTGCTGCTCACGGGTTTGCGTCGAATTCAGACAAGCGGCCGCCACGCCGTTCGCCAGCAGTTGGTCGACCTGATCTTTCATCAGGGAAATCAGCGGCGAAACCACCACGGTCAGGCCGTTGAGCAGTAAGGCAGGGATTTGATAGCAGAGGGATTTTCCGCCCCCGGTCGGCATCACGACCAGGCAGTCGCGCCCCGAAACGACGGTGTCGATGATCGCTTCCTGACCCGGGCGAAACTGCTGGTAGCCAAAGGTTTCTTGCAAAACCTGCTTAGCTCCAGATTCCAGATTCAACACTTCCGCCTGCGCCACATTAACCCCGTTCGCTTAAATCAAAACAGGCGCTATTTTCAGCGCCTGAGGGAGAAACTGCAATGTTTAAAACACAATCATCGATCAGAAGATATCGTTGAGCATCACACCCACACCGACGCGCGTCTGATTAAAGTTATAGTCGATCAGCGATTCGCCATACCCGCTATATACCTGGGTATAGAGACGAATATGCTTCGTCATCGGATAACTCAGCCCCAGCTCCGCGCCGCCGTAACCGGTATTCCAGTTGTACTGGCCCTTCGCGCTCAGGACCGCATCGCCCAGGTGATAGCCGACCTTAAGCTGGTAATAGCCCATGTATTTGGTGATATCCGGGTTATCGTCGGTACTGCCGATGACGTACCACGGTTTAACCTCTACCAGCCAGTTGCCATTTTCCGCCATCAGACGCGTGTAAAGACGGTTCCAGCTACGTGATGTCGGATCGGAACGCCCGTTCGAATCATGGTTGTACCCCATTTCCACGTCGCGCAGCGTCCATCCGGCAACGCGGTAATCGGTAGCAAAACCCAGGAACAGCTGCGGTTCATAGTTGGTTTCACGAAATGGTGACGACTCTTTTGTATTGGATAACTGCCACCAGGACTTCTGCGTATAAGAGGCGCCCAGAACCGAATTCGGCCCCATAATCCCACGCCAGATCGGAAACGCCAGGCTCAGCTGGAACTTCACTTCATCTTTGCGGGCATTTTCTGACCAGTTGTAGGAACTGATCGCTTCTTTGTTCATGTCGCTGGTATTGGTGTAGATCAGATAGTTCGTATCGTAGGGATAGAGCGTAAAAGGATTATCATGCTCCTGCAGCATATTGGCGATAATACTGCCCCGCACCGCCGGTGCATCATGAACCTCTTTCACCGTCGCCTCTTGCGCATACGCCGCCAGCGGCAGCAGTGCTGCTGGTAGCAACCAAGCCAGAATCGCCCGCATTCTTGTTGTTCTCCTGAACGAAAGATTTTTGATTTGTCTATTATTCTGCCAACCATTTTACATATTTACACACATCCTCGTTAGTTATCCCGTCTTAAAGTGGAAAACAACATTTAAGAAGCATAACATCAACATTTCATTAACCAATGGAGTGTTGGAATCGTATGTCTGCCGTACTGACTGCTGAACAAGTCCTGAAGCTTGTGGGCGAAATGTTTGTCTACCACATGCCGTTCAACCGGGCGCTGGGCCTGGAACTGGAACGCTATGAGAAAGAGTTTGCCCAACTGGCGTTTAATAATCAGCCGATGATGGTGGGAAACTGGGCGCAAAGCATACTGCATGGCGGGGTGATCGCCTCTGCGCTGGACGTGGCTGCCGGGCTGGTGTGTGTCGGCAGTACTCTGACGCGCCATGAAACCATCAGTGAAGACGAACTGCGCCAGCGGCTGTCTCGCATGGGGACCATCGATCTGCGCGTAGACTACCTGCGTCCGGGTCGGGGCAATCGCTTTACCGCCACCAGCAGTCTGCTGCGCGCCGGAAATAAAGTCGCCGTCGCGCGTGTGGAATTACACAACGAAGAGCAGCTTTATATTGCCAGCGCCACCGCCACTTATATGGTGGGGTAAAAACAGGTAAACTGTTGTTATATTTCAGACATGAGTTTTCCCGATGGATGCAAAACAAACGCGGCTGGGCGTGTTACTCGCGCTTGCCGCCTATTTTATTTGGGGGATCGCTCCGGCGTACTTCAAGCTAATTTATTATGTTCCCGCAGATGAAATTCTGACCCATCGCGTGATCTGGTCGTTTTTCTTTATGGTGGCGCTGATCAGCATTAGCCGACAGTGGTCGAGCGTAAAAGCGCTGCTGAAAACACCGAAAAAGATCTTCCTGTTGGCGCTCTCGGCGGTACTCGTGGGGGGCAACTGGCTGTTGTTTATCTGGGCGGTAAACAACCACCATATGCTGGAAGCCAGCCTGGGTTATTTTATCAACCCGCTGGTGAACATTGTGCTGGGAATGCTTTTCCTCGGTGAACGCTTCCGTCGGATGCAGTGGCTGGCGGTAATTCTGGCGACCTGTGGCGTTCTGGTGCAGCTCTGGACCTTCGGTTCACTGCCCGTCATCGCGCTGGGACTGGCGTTCAGCTTTGCCTTTTACGGTCTGGTACGCAAAAAAATCGCCGTTGAAGCGCAAACCGGGATGCTGGTGGAAACTTTGTGGCTGTTGCCTGTTGCCGCCATCTACCTGTTCGGTATCGCCGACAGCTCAACCAGCCATATGGGGCAGAACCCGATGTCGCTCAACCTGCTGCTGATTGCCGCCGGGGTGGTGACCACGGTTCCGCTGCTGTGCTTTACCGGTGCGGCGACGCGCCTGCGCCTTTCTACGCTGGGTTTCTTCCAGTACATCGGCCCGACGCTGATGTTCCTGCTGGCCGTCACGTTCTACGGTGAAGTGCCGGGCGCGGATAAAATGGTGACATTTGCCTTTATCTGGGTCGCGCTGGCGATCTTCGTGACGGATGCGATTTATACGCAGAGACGGGGACGTCGGAGTTAGGGGGGTTGCCGGATGGCGGCTGTGCCTTATCCGGCCTATGATGATGTACTTTCTGTAAGCCGGATAAGCGAAGCGCCATCCGGCATAACCATTACAGCCAGTTCTTCCGTTTAAAGTACAGATACGGTGCCAGACCGGCGAGCAGCATAAAGATAATCGCGCCCGGGTAGCCAAAGCTCCACTTCAGTTCAGGCATAAACTCAAAGTTCATCCCATAGCTGGATGCCACCAGCGTCGGCGGCAGGAAAACCACGGAAACCACCGAGAAGATCTTGATGATGCGGTTCTGCTCGATGTTGATAAAGCCCATCGCCGCCTGCATCAGGAAGTTCACTTTCTGAAACAGGGATTCATTGTGCGGCAGCAGGGATTCGATATCTCGCAGGATCTCGCGCGCCTGTTCCAGTTGTCCGCCCGGTAAACGCGCCTTGCGGACCAGGAAGTTCAGCGCACGCTGGGTATCCATCAGACACAGGCGGACTTTCCAGCCGATATCTTCCAGTTCTGCCAGCGTCGAGAGGGCTTCATCGTACTCATCGCCCTGGTGCCCTTCCATAATCACCCGACTCAGCTCTTCCAGATCGCTGTAGATGTTTTCGATTTCATCCGCCAGCTGTTCGATTTTGGTTTCGAACAGATCCAGCAGCAGTTCATAGGCGTTACCGTCAACCATGGCCTGGCTGCGGGCGCGCATACGATACAAACGAAACGCGGGCAGCTCACGTTCACGCAGGGTAAACAGGCGGCCATCGCGGATGGTGAATGCCACGGTGGAGTTACCCGCGTGGTCTTCTGCATCTTCGAAGAAGAAAAAGGAGTGGATGTGCAGACCGTCTTCGTCTTCGAAGAAACGGGCGGATGCTTCGATGTCTTCCAGTTCAGGACGGGTCGCCAGGCTCTGGCCCAGCTCAGATTGTACGCGCAGTCGCTCGTCGTCGTCGGGCTCGACCAGGTCGACCCAGACGGCATCAATCAGGGTTTGTGACTCTTCGACTTCCAGCCGGGTGAGTCGGTTATTTTCCAGTTGAAATGCGCTCAGCATGACCGGGACTCCCAATGCTTAAAAATATCGGACAGTTCGGTGGGCACACAGAAACAAATTGGGTTTCAGACCATTAAACAGCCTGACTCAGCGCGACGGGAAAAAAGAGAAGGTCGCTGACAACCGCTAAGGCTATCAGCAAAAAGGGATAGCCTTAGGAGTTGATCCTGGATGACAGGATAATGAGCCAGTATCTACTGGGTGTGTCCAAGGCGAATGTCCTCTTAGCGTAATCGTGCGCGCATGTTACGCCAGCAAAAATTTGCCGTCAACACGCAACGAAACGCGAAAAAGTAATAATTTCCCCTTATGCAGAAAGGTTAGCAGAGGGGGAAATTAAAGTGATAGTTATCTATAAGTTAGACCGTTTCTAACTTCGCATACGCAGCAACGAGCCATTTAATTCCCTGTCCCTGGAAAGCCACCTGCAACCGGCTGTGTTCGCCGCTGCCCTCCAGATTCACAATGGTGCCCTCGCCGAACTTAGCATGGCGCACACGCTGGCCCAGCTTGTAACCGGTGTCGTTTTCCGCCATCGGCGTCCCCATCCGCTGATGGCTCACCGGACGGCTGATCGTTGCACGCAGACGGACCTCTTCAACGCACGCTTCCGGCAACTCACCGATGAAGCGCGACGGACGGTGATACACCTCTTTGCCATACAAGCGACGCGTTTCGGCATAGGTTAGGGTCAGTTTCTGCATCGCACGGGTCACGCCGACATAGGCCAGACGACGCTCTTCTTCAAGGCGTCCGCCCTCATCCAGTGACATCTGGCTGGGGAACATCCCCTCTTCCATCCCGACGATAAACACCTGCGGGAACTCCAGCCCTTTCGCCGAGTGCAGCGTCATGAGCTGTACCGCATCCTGCCAGGTATCCGCCTGCCCTTCGCCCGCTTCCAGCGCCGCATGGGAGAGAAAGGCCTGCAACGGCATCAGATCTTCGTCTTCGTCGTTGTAGCTGAACTGGCGCGTCGCCGTCACCAGTTCCTCTAAGTTCTCGATGCGGGTCTGACCTTTCTCGCCTTTCTCCTGCTCGTACATCATGCGCAGGCCGGAATCTTTAATCACCCGGTCAGTCTGCACGTGCAGCGGCATATCTGCCGTTTCCTGCGCCAGTGCGTCAATGAGTTCCATAAAGCGTTGCAGCGCACTGGCGGCACGACCGGCCAGCGCTTTTTCCTGCAACAGTTCGCGGCACGCCTGCCACAACGTGAGCTGGCGATCGCGTGACGTCTGGCGCACCACGTCCAGCGTCCGATCGCCAATCCCGCGCGTCGGGGTATTCACCACGCGTTCAAAGGCGGCGTCATCATTGCGGTTCGCAATCAGGCGCAGATAAGAGAGTGCATCTTTGATTTCCTGACGCTCGAAGAAGCGCATGCCGCCGTATATGCGGTACGGCATACTGGCCTGTAGCAGCGCCTCTTCCAGCACACGCGACTGGGCGTTACTGCGGTAGAGAATAGCACACTGTTCCAGCGCGCCACCGTTGTCCTGCCAAGTTTTGATCCGGTTGACGACAAAGCGCGCTTCATCCAGCTCGTTAAACGCGCAGTAGAGTGAAATGGGCTCGCCTTCGACGCCATCGGTCCACAGCTTTTTACCCAGACGCCCATTGTTGTTCTCGATCAGGGCGTTCGCCGCGCTGAGAATATTACTGGTTGAGCGGTAGTTCTGCTCAAGACGGATGGTTTGCGCACCGGGGAAGTCGTTCAGGAAGCGCTGGATGTTTTCTACCTGCGCGCCGCGCCAGCCGTAGATCGACTGGTCGTCATCGCCCACGATCATCACTTTGCCGGTATCGCCAGCCAGCAGACGGATCCAGGCATACTGGATGTTGTTGGTATCCTGGAATTCGTCCACCAGGATATTCGTGAAACGTTCGCGGTAGTGCTGAAGAATATGCGGTTTGTTGAGCCACAGCTCATGCGCGCGCAGCAGTAGTTCGGCAAAATCCACCAGCCCCGCACGATCGCACGCTTCCTGATAGGCCTGATACACCTTCTGCCAGGTCTGCTCAATCGGGTTACCGAAACTCTGAATATGATGTGGGCGTAGACCTTCGTCTTTCTGTCCGTTGATGTACCACATCGCCTGACGCGCCGGCCACTGCTTCTCGTCGAGGTTCATCGCCTTAATCAGACGCTTGAGCAGACGCAACTGGTCTTCGCTGTCGAGGATCTGAAAATCCTGCGGCAAATTCGCATCCATGTGATGCGCGCGCAACAGTCGGTGCGCCAGACCGTGGAAAGTGCCGACCCACATGCCGCCCTGGCTGGTGCCCATAATCTGGCCGATACGATGACGCATCTCCGCCGCCGCTTTATTGGTAAAGGTTACCGCCATAATCGAATACGGCGAGTTATTTTCTACCGTCAGCAGCCAGGCGATACGGTGTACCAGTACGCGTGTCTTACCGCTCCCTGCCCCCGCGAGAACCAGCATGTTGCTACGTGGCGCGGCCACCGCTTCGCGCTGTTTATCATTGAGGCTGTCGAGCAGATAAGAAACGTCCATTGGCACCGCCGCATTAAAAGAAGTAGGGCGGATAAGCGTCGCGCCATCCGCCAAAAAGCTGTGTATTTATACAGAACTGCTGGTGATTATATCAGCGAGGTCAGAGATGCCAACTGTGAAATCTCAATATGTGGTAGTAAGCGGCTGTCAAAAGTGTGCATCAGGTCGGCATTTTCCGGTTTAATCCAACAGGCCTGCAACCCACTGCGGATCGCCCCGGCAACGTCGGTCGTCAGATCGTCGCCCACGTGCAGGATCTCGCCGATCGGCACAGTTAACTTTTCCGCCGCCAGAAAGTACATATCACTGAACGGCTTTGAGCGTCCGTCCGGACCGGCGCGCAGCACAAATTCGAAATAGTCGCCGAGGCCGAACAGCTCCGGCTGCGCGTTGCCGTTGGTGATCGCCACCAGCGGCCACTTTCTCGCTAACGCTTTCAGCGTGTCGTGCGTCTCTTGCGGGACATCGACCTGACTGCGCCACTTCGCAAAGTTCATCATCGCGGCATTCGCCCCCGCAACCGCCTCCTGCGCGGAGAGTCCGGCGTTTAGCATGGCACGCTCGACGGCGCGATGACGCCAGCGGGTGACATCGTGGTAAATTTCCGGCTCCGCTTCCCGTACCGCCTGACGCAAGCGTTGCAGATCAGTATTTTGCAGCGTGCGTAGCGCCGGATGGTAGTTTTGCACAAAGGCGAGCGCTTCCTGTTCGGTGCGCTGGATAACCGGACGGTTATCGTAAAGAGTGTCATCGAGATCGAACGTGATCGCCGAGATGGGTCCTGGAGACCGGTAAAAACGCATTATTTCCCCCGTTTGGCGCGTGGATGCGCCGCATCGTACACCGAGGCCAGGTGTTGAAAATCAAGATGAGTATAGATTTGCGTGGTCGAGAGGTTGGCGTGTCCCAGCAGTTCCTGTACGCCTCGCAGGTCACCGCTCGATTCCAGCATATGCGTGGCAAACGAGTGGCGCAGCTTATGCGGATGCACGTGGCTGTTTAACCCCTGCTTAATGCCCCACTCGGCAAAACGCTTTTGCACGCTGCGCGCGGAAATACGGTTGCCCAGCTTCGACAGGAACAGCGCGTCTTCCTCGCTGCCAAACAACCCGCGCAGATCCAGCCAGTGCTCAATCCACGCCACCGCATTGCGACCAATGGGCAGGCGACGCTCTTTGCTGCCTTTCCCCATCACCCACACTTCACCGGTGTCGAGATCCAGATGTTTGATGTCCAGCCCCACCAGCTCCGACAAACGCAGACCCGCACCGTACATCACCTCCAGCATCGCGCGGTCGCGCACGGCGAGCGGATCGTTAAGGTCGATATCCAGCAGACGGTTCACATCATCAACATCGATATTTTTCGGCAAATGGCGCGGCGCTTTGGGTGCCTGTACCCCTTTCGCCGGATTGGCTTTCAGCTTGCCTTCGCTAACCATCCAGTCGAAGAAGCTGCGCAGAGCAGAGAGGCGTAGCGCGAGACTCGCAGGGCCAAGCCCTTTACGGCGGCTGCGCACCGCGAAACTGCGCACCATTGCAGCGTCACATTGTTGCCAGCTTTGCAGTCCGGTTTCGCCGGCTAAAGCGATGATGGCATCAAGCTGACGCTGATAGTTTTTCAGCGTGATGGGGCTAAGCTGGCGTTCTACGCCCAGATAGCGCAGAAATCGGGTGACATCGGTGGCAAAGTCCGTCATACGCGCTCAATCCAGCGCTCCAGCAGATCCGGCATCATTAGCGCGATTTCATGCAGGAGTTGCGTTCCCTGGCCTGCCTGATAGTGATGCGTGTCGCGGCTGCTGAACAAAATGACGCCCAAATCGCCGTCACGTCCCAGCATCGACATCGCCACCGAACCAATCGCCTTCGCTTCCGGCAACACCACCAGCAATTCCGGACCGTTTAAGGTGCCCAGATAGTGCTGCTCCTGCCCCAGCCGCTGAATACGCAGCGGTTCGAAGGCCTGGCGGCTTAACGCCAGATGGGTATAGCTTGACGGCGCGCCGAGACGCCAGCGATCGGGAAACAGGCGCACCGTGGCACCGGCAAGGCCCAGTTCACGCGCCCAGCGATGAAAGCGCATCAGCATATCGTCCAGGCTGGTCGCGGCAACCAGACGTCCCTGCAAATGCAACAGGCGATAAAACAGGCTTTCGTTGGCATTCGCCTGCGCCATCAACAGCGACATATTTTCTTCAAGGACGTTAATGTGATTACGCGCGCGGGCCATGTGCCACTCAACGAGCGAGACGGTGCCCCGCACCGGGTGCGGCACCCGCATCGCTTCCACGGCATGCGCATTGCGGATAAAAAACTCAGGGTTTTTCTGCAGATAGTCGACGACCGCCCGGTCATCGAGTTCCGTAAGCGTTTCCTGTAGTTCTTCCCCTGGCTGCTTCATAGATGGATAAACCCGTCATAGACATGTGCCGCCGGGCCAGTCATGTATAACGGATGACCCGGACCTTTCCAGGCGATATCAAGGCGACCGCCCGGTAATTCCACGCGGACCTCTTCCGCCAGCAAACCTTGCTGAATGCCGACGGCGACGGCCGCGCACGCGCCGCTCCCACAGGCCTGTGTCTCTCCCGCGCCGCGCTCATAAACGCGTAGGCGAATATGCTCGCGTTTCATGATCTGCATAAAACCGATATTGGCCCGTTCAGGAAAACGTTCGTGACTTTCCAGAACCGGTCCTAGCGTTTCCACCGCCGCCGTATCAACATCGTCGACCTGAATCACACAGTGCGGATTACCCATTGAAACGACACCGCACAATATTGTCTGTTCCGCCGCTCGCATAATATAGGTCTTTTCCGCTTTGTTAGCGCGAAAAGGCACCTGCGATGGCTCAAAATTGGGTTCACCCATGTTGACGCGCACCAACTCATCGTCCGTCACGCTCAACACCATCCGCCCATTCGCCGTACTGACGCGAATATCACGTTTGTTGGTTAACCCTTTGAGGCGCACAAAACGGGCAAAACAGCGCGCGCCATTACCACATTGCGACACTTCACTGCCGTCGGCATTAAAAATGCGGTAATGAAAATCCAGCTCAGGATCGTACGGAGGTTCAACCACCAGCAGTTGATCAAACCCCACCCCCAGATGCCTGTCAGATAAGCGACGGATCAATTCTGGCGAAAAAAAGACATTCTGCGTTACCGCGTCGACGACCATAAAATCGTTGCCAAGGCCATGCATTTTAGAGAATTGCATTATTCACTCCGTTCACGCGGGTACAGAAACACACCGTCAGTAGTTCACCTGGGAAGGCCCATCTCCCGTGGCACGATCGTTTTGATCGGGCGTGGTGGATTGCGTTTGTGTATCAACCGGTTTAGTCGGCGGCGGTGCATTTTTATCAGCCGGAGGGAAATAGAGCGGCCCTTTAAGGCCACAACCCGTCAGGCTGAACAGAGTGAGAAGAACAGCGAGTGCCTGAAAGACGTTTTTCATTATGGATTGCCTGTAAGTTCATACTTTCTGTTTTCTATCATCGCAGGAGAAGGCGTAAAAGCAAGAGTTTGCCTGTAATCTGCAACGCGATTTGTTTCAGGTTATACTGCCGCCATCACGAAAAAACGGGAAACGACAATGAACGACAGTGAATTTCATCGCCTGGCCGATACCTTGTGGATGACCATCGAAGAGCGTCTTGACGACTGGGATGGCGACAGCGATATCGACTGCGAAATCAATGACGGCGTACTGACCATTAGCTTTGAAAACGGCAGCAAAATCATTATTAACCGTCAGGAACCGCTGCATCAGGTGTGGCTGGCGACCAAACAGGGCGGCTACCATTTTGACCTGAAAGGGGATGAATGGGTTTGCGACCGGAGCGGAGAAACCTTCTGGGATCTGCTGGAACAGGCGGCAACGCATCAGGCGGGCGAAGAAGTCAGCTTCCGTTAAGTCTTATTTGCCGGATAACATCCGGCAAAACTATCACGAGAAATACTGCTGCAACTGCGGCGTGTCGTTATCCTGATTGGCTGGCGGAACGTTGCCGAGTGATTGTGCGCGGAACGGGATCACCTGTGCGCGCCCGTCCGTATTCACAATCTGATAGAACTGCGGCAGGTTGAAGTTGATGAAACTGGAGCCGTATGTAAAGCGGTCGTGCGACGAGGAGTAGAAGCGGCTGACGTCGCGCACCAGCTCTTCTTTGCTGCCTTCGCAGTGATGATACACTTCCGCCCGGTTACTCTCGTCCAGAATGTAGATGTTAAAGCCCTTCTCATCACCGGTCTCTTCAAAGAAGAACTGAATGATCCCTTCGCTGGCGAAGCCATCCACGACCGACGGCAGTTTCACCTGATTGGTTTCCACCTGAACTGACAGGCCGTGCAATTTGTTATGCGAAATTGCGCCGTAGAACTCAATGGCGTTTTCCAGCTTCTGTACCGACACATTCAGGCGTTCAAAGAACAGGCCCCATGTCTGACCGGAAACGCGCAGTGCCTTAAAGCGCCCTGTCTCCTGACGAGTACTGGAGAGACGCAGCTCGATGCACTCTGAAACCAGTTGCTGCACGCGGGTACGAATCAAACCACGCAGATGCTGGCTGTAGCAGAACACTTCCACGCTGTCCGGCGGCGCGGCGTCCTGGTGCATTTTGCCCAGAATCGTTTTCAGTGCTTCGATCATCGCCTGTTCGCCGTTGAAATGCAGCGTACGCACTTCATTCCACGAGTTGCGGTACAGCAGATCTACGCTGCCCACCAGGCAATTTTGCTCTTCGCCAAAGCTGAAAACATCCAGCTTACGGAAGTCAAAATGGACCACCTGATTGCGGAATGCCGCCGTCGGGTCATATTCGAGGTTAACGATGATCGCCAGATGGCGAATTTCACACGGGCTGTAGAGCGCTTTCGGCGTCGGCGCAGGCAAACGTAGCGGGAAATGGTGCGACACATCGGCCACCATCTCCTGCAATTTCGGCAGATCGACAATGCCGTTGCCCTTAATAAACAGATGCGTGCGCGACGTCAGCAGACCGTTAAACCACGCCCAGGCCACCAGCTTATTCAGATAGCGGTTATATTCCAGCGGCTGATGGCTGATGATGGAATCCATGTTTGGCGCACGGTTGTAGAGATACCAACCTGAACGGTTGGCGCGACCTGGCGGAACGTGGATAAAGGTTAAGTTCGGTTCAGAGAGGTCCGGCGAAATCTGTGGGTTCACCAGCGTAACTTTACCGGGTAACGCTTCAAACGCGGCGTACAGCTTACGGGTCAGAACGCCAATATCCTGCGGGCTGGCGCTGACGCTGAGATTATTACGACGCGCAAAGCGGATCAGATTACGGTAGCTCTGCATCATAGCATCGAGCAGTTCGTTGTGCGCTTCACGTACCTGATCAATCTTCCAGTTCGCCCGGTTGTCGAGCATGGCCAGACGATTTTCGTCCCATCCCCACTCGCTTACTAACTGACTGAGCACTTCACGACGCCAGCCGACGCAGGCGCGTTCGCGGCTCAGTTTTTCGCAAACTTTTAAGTAGAAACATCGGCGCACTAAATCCAGGCGCGTCGGATCTTCAATCGCCGTGAGGTATTCCGTCACGCGTTCCAGCATCATGCAGTACGGGTCAAGACCAAACGAGACGATCTCGCCGTCATGCAGGCGCTGTTTAATGTCTTTCGCCAACAGGCGTGGATTGGGGTATTCCCAGGAGTAGGCTTCCAGCAACAGCGTTTTCAGCACCGCCTTGTACGGTGAATCGATACTTTTATACAGTTGCCAGAGGCTGGCGCCAAAGTACTCTTCAGCGGAGAGCGAGCTTAATCCGCCCAGGTCCAGCCATTCGTTTGGCGTGAGCACACCCTGAGCGTAGAGCGTCATAACGTAGTCGTCGTAATGCTCTTCTTCATCGCCCGGCACCATATTCCACAGAATACGCTTACCGGCGAGACGCACCGCGGTACGGTAGAATTCATCCAGCAGCAGGATATGCTGCGTCGAGCCACAGTCTTCACCACCCAGACTGCCGCTTTCATTATGGCGGAAACGGTTTTCATCAATCAGGAAGAAGCTGACTTCCACCCCCAGCGAAGCGGCCCAGCTTTCCAGCAGACTGCATTTACGCTGCAGCAGTTGTCGTTCTTCACTGTCCAGCCAGGACTGGTGGCACACCCAGATATCAAGATCCGACGAACAGCTTTGTCCGACAGAGGAGGTGCTGCCCATGGAATAAACGCCGGTAATCGGCAATTCACCTTTTGGCGGATCCTGCGGCGCCAGACCGCGATACAGTTCCAGTTCGTTCAGATAGTGGCGTTGGGTTTCATCAGGCGTGTAAAAGCAAATGCCTCTGGGAACGTTACCATCGAGGTATCCCGGCATCAGCGGATGGTGATAGTGCAATAATGTCGGCAGAAGACTGTACACCTGCTGGAAAGCAGGTCCCATGGCAGCAAGCGCGCGATCCACACGCAGTTGATTAATGGCATCCAGTCTCTGTTTCAGAGTCTCAATATAGAGGTACAAGACGTATCGCCTGATGTTGCTACCCGTCATGCCGTCGATTGTCGCAGCGCGATCCGCTTACCAACAACCTTCACCATTCGGGATAAACCAAATGACAAAAATAACCGTTACCTTTTACGACCTTTTTTTTGTGCGTTCAGTCGAAAAAATGGCCTAAAACGTGATCAATTTAACACCTTGCTCATTGACCGTAAAGAAAGATGCGCTACATACAAGTGTAGCACCAATCGCTTCGCGTAAATTCTGAAGTACGCCCGGACGGTTTCTCGTCATTAAATACTGCCAGCCGCAACACAGCGTCTTATCCTTGACTTACCTTTGACCGTAACACTGACATCCCACTTGTAAGGATGTTAGGATGAACCACGGACGATAATGACGGTAACAAGCATGTTAGACAATGTTTTAAGAATTGCCACACGCCAAAGCCCCCTCGCGCTCTGGCAGGCACATTATGTCAAAGACGCTCTGATGGCGAGCCATCCCGGCCTGGTCGTGGAGCTGGTGCCTATGGTGACGCGTGGTGATGTCATTCTTGATACCCCACTGGCGAAAGTAGGCGGCAAAGGTCTGTTCGTAAAAGAGCTGGAAGTTGCGCTGCTCGAAAAACGTGCCGACATCGCGGTGCACTCAATGAAAGATGTTCCGGTTGAATTTCCGGAAGGTCTGGGACTGGTTACTATCTGTGAGCGCGACGATCCGCGCGACGCCTTTGTCTCGAACACATATAACACCCTTGATGAACTGCCTGCCGGCAGCATCGTGGGCACCTCCAGTTTGCGTCGCCAGTGTCAGCTGGCAGAACGCCGTCCGGATCTCGTCATCCGTTCACTGCGCGGCAACGTTGGAACCCGCCTGAGCAAGCTGGATAACGGCGACTATGATGCCATTATCCTGGCCGTTGCCGGTTTAAAACGCTTAGGACTGGAATCGCGTATCCGCACGGCGCTACCACCAGAAGTGTCGCTGCCTGCCGTGGGGCAAGGCGCAGTTGGCATCGAATGCCGCCTCGACGATAGCCGGACTCAGGCGCTGCTGGCCCCGCTGAATGATGAAATGACCGCCCTTCGCGTCAAAGCCGAGCGCGCCATGAACACCCGCCTGGAAGGGGGCTGTCAGGTGCCAATTGGCAGCTATGCTGAAATCATTGATGGTGAGATTTGGCTACGCGCGCTGGTCGGTGCGCCAGACGGTTCACAAATGGTACGCGGAGAGCGCCGTGGCTCGCCCGATCAGGCGGAGCAGATGGGCATTTCGCTGGCCGAAGAGCTGCTGGATAACGGCGCGCGCGCGATTCTGACCGAGGTTTATAACGGAGAATCCCCCGCATGAGTATCCTGGTCACCCGCCCGTCTCCCGCAGGGGAAGCGTTAGTGAGCCGTCTGCGCACACTGGGGCAGGAGGCCTGGAGTTTTCCGCTCATCGAATTTACCCCGGGTCAGGATTTATCGCGACTGGCCGGGGTGTTTTCGACGATCACTGATAACGATCTGCTCTTTGTGCTGTCACAGCACGCGGTCTCTTTTGCCCATGCGCAACTGGAACGTGAAGGGCTGAAGTGGCCGGCCGCCGCGCACTATTTTGCTATTGGTCGCACGACCGCCCTGGCGCTGCATACCGTCAGCGGATATGACATTCGCTATCCACTGGATCGGGAAATCAGCGAAGTCTTGCTACAATTACCTGAATTACAAAATATTGCGGGCAAACGTGCGCTGATCTTACGCGGCAACGGCGGTCGGGAGCTATTAGGCGAAACCCTGGCGGCACGCGGTGCAGATGTCACGTTTTATGAATGTTATCAACGTAGTGCTAAACCTTACGATGGGGCACAAGAAGCGATGCGCTGGCAGTCGCGCGGCGTGACAACGATAGTGGTCACCAGCGGGGAAATGCTGCAACAGCTTAACGCACTAATCCCGCAGTGGTATCGCGAAAACTGGTTACTACGCTGTCGGCTTATTGTCGTCAGCGAGCGTCTGGCGCACCTCGCCCGGGAACTGGGCTGGCAAGATATTAAGGTCGCTGATAACGCCGACAACGATGCGCTACTGCGCGCATTACAATAACTCTCATAATGGGAAGCCATAATGACGGAACAAGAAAAATCCTCCGCCGTGGTTGAAGAGACCAGGGAGGCCGTGGAAACTCAGCCACAGCCAGCTACTGCTGAAAAAAAGAGTAAAAACGGCACTGCGCTCATCCTGAGTGCGGTGGCAATCGCCATCGCGCTGGCAGCCGGTGTTGGACTCTATGGCTGGGGAAAACAACAGGCGACCACACAGACCGCCACCAGCGATGCACTGGCTAATCAACTGACCGCGCTGCAAAAAGCGCAGGAAAGCCAGAAGGCGGAGCTGGAAGGCGTCATTAAACAGCAGGCGGCGCAGCTTGAGCAGGCCAACCGTCAGCAAACTGAACTGGCGAAACAGCTGGATGAAGTCCAACAGAAAGTCGCCACGATTTCCGGTAGCGATGCCAAAACGTGGCTGCTTGCGCAGGCCGATTTTCTGGTCAAGCTAGCCGGACGTAAGCTGTGGAGCGATCAGGATGTGACGACGGCGGCCGCACTACTGAAGAGCGCAGATGCCAGCCTCGCGGACATGAACGATCCCAGCCTGATTACCGCACGCCGGGCTATCACCGATGATATCGCCAGTCTTTCCTCCGTCGCTCAGGTGGATTACGACGGTATCATCCTGAAAATTAATCAGCTTTCTAATCAGATCGATAACCTGCGTCTGGCGGATAACGACAGCGACGGTTCACCGATGGACGCCGACAGCCCTGAGCTTTCCAGTTCAATCAGCGAATGGCGCGTCAATCTGCAAAAAAGCTGGCAGAACTTTATGGACAGCTTTATCACCATCCGCCGCCGCGATGATACTGCGGTCCCGCTGTTAGCGCCGAATCAGGATGTCTATCTGCGGGAAAACATCCGCTCTCGTCTGCTGGTTGCCGCCCAGGCTGTGCCGCGCCATCAGGAAGAGACTTACCGTCAGGCGCTGGATAACGTCTCCACCTGGGTGCGTGCCTACTACGATACCGACGACGCCACGACAAAAGCCTTCCTTGAAGAAGTGGACAAGTTGAGTCAGCAGAGCATCACGATGGACGTACCGGAAACGCTGCAAAGCCAGGCGATCCTCGAAAAATTGATGCAAACCCGCGTGCGTAACCTGCTGGCACAACCGGGCGCCGCGCCATCTGAAGCGGCCCCCGCCCCTGCGTCTGAAGCACCGCAGGCAGAAACCCCGGCAGCCGCGCCGCAAGGAGAATAATGATGCTAAAAGTATTATTGCTCTTTGTGCTGTTGATCGCGGGTATCGTGATCGGCCCGATGATTGCCGGTCACCAGGGTTATGTCCTGATCCAGACCGACACGTACAACATTGAAACCAGCGTGACCGGGCTGGTCATTATCCTGATCCTTGCGATGGTGGTACTGTTTGCCATCGAATGGCTGCTGCGCCGCCTCTTCCGAACCGGCGCACATACGCGCGGCTGGTTTGTGGGTCGCAAACGTCGTCGTGCCCGCAAGCAGACCGAACAGGCGCTGTTGAAACTGGCGGAAGGAGACTATCAGCAGGTTGAGAAGCTGATGGCGAAAAATGCCGATCATGCTGAACAGCCGGTAGTGAACTACCTGCTCGCCGCTGAAGCAGCGCAACAGCGTGGTGACGAAGCGCGCGCAAACCAACATCTGGAACGTGCGGCAGAACTCGCGGGCAACGACACGATCCCGGTTGAGATTGCGCGTGTCCGCCTGCAACTGGCGCGCAATGAGAACCATGCCGCGCGCCACGGCGTGGATAAATTGCTGGAGGTAACGCCGCGCCATCCGGAAGTATTGCGTCTGGCAGAACAGGCCTACATTCGCACCGGTGCCTGGAGCTCGCTGCTGGATATCATCCCGTCAATGGCGAAAGCGAACGTCGGTGATGAAGAGCATCGTGCGATGCTGGAACAGCAGGCGTGGATTGGTCTGATGGATCAGGCACGTGCCGATCAGGGTAGCGATGGTCTACGCGAATGGTGGAAAAACCAGAGCCGTAAAACCCGTCATCAGGTCGCCCTGCAGGTGGCCATGGCCGAGCATCTGATTGAATGCGACGATCACGACATGGCGCAGCAAATCATTATCGACGGTCTGAAGCGTCAGTATGACGATCGCCTCGTGCTGCCAATTCCGCGTCTGAAAACCAATAATCCGGAACAGCTGGAGAAAGTCCTGCGTCAGCAAATCAAGACCGTCGGCGATCGCCCGCTGCTGTGGAGTACGCTGGGTCAGTCGCTGATGAAGCACGGCGAATGGCAGGAAGCGACCGTTGCCTTCCGCGCCGCGCTGAAGCAGCGCCCGGACGCGTACGATTATGCCTGGCTTGCCGACGCGCTCGACCGCCTGCATCAACCGGAAGAAGCGGCCACCATGCGCCGTGACGGCCTGATGCTGACGTTGCAGAATAATCCCCCGCAATAACGCCCTGACGCCCGGTGACGCTTCGCGCTCCGGGCATTAATCGCATACACAAAATCATTCGGGATGCATCGAGGCGGCAAGTCTGAGGATCCCCGGGAGCTTACATAAGTCAGTGACCGGGGTGAGCAGGCGCAGCCAACAAAGGGGCAGCCTTGAGGATGACGTATATGCATAAAAAAACGCCCGCTTTTTTGGAGCAGGCGTTAAACAGGTCTGTATGACAACATAAATGGGTGCTTCACTCAACGTTATGTCCATGGTGTTTGATGAGGCCGAAGCGACATCTGTCTGTGGACGATAAGCACCGTAAACGGCTCTGCATCATTCCTGAGTTTATGAGGCACTATGGCGAGCATAAGAGATGGAATGAGCATCTACCCGACTATTATTGCACATTGCATGCCAGGATTGCACCGCTAAAAATAGGGATTAAGATAATTCGCTATCCCTGAACTGGCGCGGGTTGTCGGCGATTTTGCCTTTTTCTGCCAGCCGGAAATACACCTCATTGTCGCTCAGCAGAGACAGATCTCGCCCGATATACGAAAATCTTGAAATTTCAGAAGGTTAACCGTCACCAAATGGCGACAATGGCAAACAGGGTTGTCTCAGGGAAGCAACAGGGGAAAAGAAGAAGAAAGTGTGGCGTAGAAAAAGAAAAACCCCGCCGAAGCGGGGTTCAAAATTGGTCGGCGAGAGAGGATTCGAACCTCCGACCCACTGGTCCCAAACCAGTTGCGCTACCAAGCTGCGCTACTCGCCGATGTACTGCTTTTTGAATTTTTAGTTCAATTCGTTAAGTCGTGGTGCGAGGGGGGGGACTTGAACCCCCACGTCCGTAAGGACACTAACACCTGAAGCTAGCGCGTCTACCAATTCCGCCACCTTCGCATTTCACAACTTTTAATAATGGGGTGGCTAATGGGATTCGAACCCACGACAACTGGAATCACAATCCAGGGCTCTACCAACTGAGCTATAGCCACCACTGCAAATCTTTGTTACGCGGTATCAAAACCACCGCAGCTCCAGCACCGGGTAAATGGTGCGCCCGACAGGATTCGAACCTGAGACCTCTGCCTCCGGAGGGCAGCGCTCTATCCAGCTGAGCTACGGGCGCTTAGCGCCGTTGCGGGGGTGGATAATACGGACTTCACACCCCGCTGTCTAGTGCCTTTTTAAATAAAATGCGCGTTTGGTTACGCTTTGCGCGTTTTGTCGCTTATTCCCCCGTTTTCTGGGCGATACCCTGACGGTTGAGGCCAAAAACCTTGTAAACAGCCGTCACGGAGAGCAGGAAGATGATGCCGACAAACAGCGACATACGGGTATCTTCATTAAAGTACATGCCGATCAGTACGCAAACCAGGAAAGCCATCGTCAAATAGTTTGCCCACGGGAACAGAATCGAACGGAACGGATGGCTGGCCATCGCCGCTTTATGCGCCCGACGAAAACGCAACTGGCTAATCAGGATCACAAACCACGGCACCATCCCCGGCAGCACGCTTGCACTATAAACATAGACGAAGACGCGCTGCGGATTAGGAATGATGTAGTTCAGGCACGAACCGACCAGCAGAATCGCAATCGACAACGCCACGCCCGCCACCGGAACGCCGTGACGGGAAACTTTCCCCATCGCCGCCGGCAGTTGACGATTCTTCGCCAGCGCGTAAAGCATACGCCCACAACTGTACATTCCGCTGTTACAGCCAGACAGCGCGGCGGTCAGCACGACAAAGTTGATAATCGCCGCCGCGGTAGTGATACCAATTTTGGCAAAGGTCAGGACGAACGGACTGCCGTTGCTACCAATTTCGTTCCACGGGAAGATAGTGACGATCACGAAAATCGCTCCCACGTAGAAGATCAGAATACGCCACAGCACTTTACCTACCGCGCTACGCAGCGTGACCTGCGGGTTTTTGGCTTCGCCCGCCGTAATCCCAATCAGCTCCACGCCCTGATAAGAGGCGACCACAATACACAACGCGGTGAGGAAGCCTTTCCAGCCACCGGCAAAGAAACCGCCGTGCCCGGTCAGGTTACCAAAGCCAATCGGCTGCCCGCCGTTGCCGAGGCCGAAGAAAATCACGCCCAGCCCCACCACAATCATCACGATGATGGTGGTGACTTTGATCATCGCAAACCAGAACTCAATTTCGCCATACAGACGAACGGCCGCCAGGTTTGCCAGCGCCACCAGTCCAACGGCAATTAGCGCCGGTATCCATTGCGCCATTTCCGGAAACCAGAACTGGACATAGACGCCGATCGCGGTGATCTCCGAAATACCGACCGCCATCCACATAAACCAGTATGACCATGCGGTGAGATAACCGAAGAACGGGCTCATGTAGCGGTGAGCGTAAACGGCGAAAGAACCGGCAACCGGCTCCAGGAACAGCATCTCGCCCATTGAACGCATAATGAAAAAGACGAACAGGCCGGCGACAATATATGCCAGCAGTACCGATGGTCCTGCCCATTTCAGGGTGCTTGCCGCCCCCATAAACAGGCCGACGCCAATGGTGCCCCCGAGGGCAATCAATTCGATATGACGAGCCTCCAGCCCACGCTGCAGCTCCGGTTTATTCTCTGCCATAAATCCTCTTGTCGTGTTTACATGCTTTCCGGCATTGCCGGTTATTGTTATGGGTACATCGCTGGGGGCGCATGTTTTCGCAAATTTGGCGAAATGGCAAACGAAGCATTAAAAAATTGCATTTTTTTGTAAAAACAGTGCAAAAATGAGGCAACATGGTAGCGCATGGAGCAGAATGCGCTACCTGCATGAAGAAGGGGTTTTTAGATATTACCGCTGTAGTGCCAGCGCAGGTAACGCAGTAAACGGAGTTGACGGGTAATGCGGCTCGGCTGCGACAGCAAGCGATACAGCCACTCCAGCCCCAGATTTTGCCACACCTTCGGCGCGCGTTTTACATGACCGGTGAAAACATCATAGGTACCGCCGACGCCCATATAGAGCGCATGCGGATGCACCTGCCGGCAATCGCGCATAAAGATTTCCTGTTTCGGCGATCCCATCGCCACGGTGACGATTTTCGCCCCACTGGCGTGGATTTGCTCAAATAGCGCAGGACGCTGCTCCGGCGTAAAATAACCGTCCTGGCTGCCGACAATGTTCACATTCCACTGGGCGCGCAGTTTCGCTTGCGTTTGCACCAGCACTTCCGGCTTTCCGCCCACAAGGAATACCGGCGTGCCTTCCTCACCCGCGCGGGCCATCAACGCTTCCCAGAGATCGGCACCCGCCACGCGAGAAACCTGGGCATGCGGAAATTTTTTGCGTACCGAGCGCACGACGCTGATCCCGTCGGCATATTTATACTCTGCCGCCTCAATCAGGGTACGGACTTCTGGGTTATCTTCCGCCGTCAGGACCTTTTCTGCGTTAATCGCCACCAGCGTACCTTGTTTAAGCTGGCCGCCAGCATAGAGATAATCCAGCGCATGGTGCATATCACGCCAGCCAATCAGCTGGAGTCCGCGCAGATCGTAAATTGGTGCTGTTGTATTATCAGTCATTGCTATCCTTCAACCTGTTTGTCTGGCAGGGCTCGCCAACGTTTATGGATCAGTCCGGCCTGGTCAAACAGCCAGAACAGAAGTTTTGCCACCAGCAAACAGGCACCAAAAACCACCAGGAAAAAAACAACACGCGAGACAAACGAGTCCAGTCCCTCTCGCGCCAGCACGATCATATTGAAAATCGCGCCAAAGCAAAAACTATGCAAAATCGCGGCCTTGTAGCGGTTGGCCTCACGATTACCCAGCTCGTACAGCCAGTCGAACCATTTGATGATAAGCCCTACCACAACCGCGCCCAGCGGGATAAACAGCGCGCCGCCCATCACCACCAGCGAACCAATCAGCGTTGGCGAAATCGCCAGACCGGAATGGTTGTTCAGCACTTCCCACGTAAAGTAGTTCGCCGTATTCAGCACCACACTCGGCCGCCCTGGCCAAAGCCAGGAAGGAATAAAGACGTAGAAATCACGGGCAATTGGCGCCAGCCCCTGAAAGTCGATTTTGTCGTAATTTTGCAGCAGCAGCGCCAGGTTCTCCCACGGAGAAAACGTGTCACGGGTGAGATAGAGAAACGTATAGAACGCCTCGTCACCGCTGACGTTCAGCCCGTAGCGCTTCAATGCCAGCCAGAACATCCCGACAATCCCCAGCACGCCTGCCGCCGCCAGCATCCACAGCGAGATCCAGCCGCGAATAATGCCGATAAACAGGAAGATGGCGAAGGCAATGATGATATTGGCGCGAGTGCCGCCGACAATCATATACGTCAGCAGGCCAAATGCGACGGTGCTGACCAGGAAGAACAGCCACGCTTTGCTGTCCTGGCGCAGGAAATAGACCACCAGCATGGCCGGGATGAAAAAGTAAAAGAAGCGTTTTAACGCCACGCCGGAAACTTCACTGGAAAAAATCTGGCTATACGACTGCAGGCGGAACAGTAAAAAGCCGTTGTGCATGAAGAAGATGCCCACGCTGATCAGCGCAATCCCCATCAGAATCATCCAGGTGAGATGGGTTTCCACCCGATTCATCGTGAACAGCGGTTTGTACGGCGCGTCCGCAACCCGTTTGCGCAAGCGGGTCTTATAGGTCACATAGTAGATCGCGTAGAAACAGGCGGCGGAAAGCAGCGCCTGTAGCAGGATTTCCGGCGGTGCGACGGCAACGTCAAAGCGGAACGCCAGCACGCTGGTCAGCGGAAAGCCAAAAAAGAAGGTCAGCAAAAACAGCAGCGAGAAGAAAACGTTGAAGTTGAAGCGCACGCGGCGAAACTCAAACCAGGTTAGCGTGGCGATAAACAACGTGGAGAGGAGCCAGACAACAAACAGGCCGCTGAACTGCATCAGACTCATAGCGCCTCCCCTGCGGCAACCTGCAACGCGTGATGCCAGGGCTGCAAATAGTTCGGGCTAAAGAAGGTAATGGTATTTTTATCGACTGAGGCCAGCTGGCGCTGCGCCTCGCGCACCACCTGTTCGTTAAGTTCATCGGTCGTAAACAGCACCGGAAGATGCTGTTCCACCATGTCCTGCCAGAAGGGATTTTCGCGGTTCAGCACGCAGGGCACGCCTGCCTGAATCAGCAAACACAAGGTGCCAATTCCCTGCTGACGGGCAAAAATAAAGTACCCGAGATCGCACTGACGAAGCAGCACCAGATAGTCGTCGAACGCCAGCTTGTTGCTGAGGATCTGCAGGTTATCTGCACTGAACAGTCTTAGCCCCGCCTGACGAACGTCCGCGATATACGCCTCGTTATTCGCCGGATAGCCCATCGGGACAACCACATTTACGGTGTCGCCAAACTGCTGATGCACCGCCCGCAGCGCGGCGATATGTTCGTTGCTGCGATCGCCTGAGTTGCCCACCAGAATGGTCATTTTTCCGCTGCGTTGGCGATCGTTCACCATATTGTTGAGCGCGGGATCCATTCGCGTCGGGAAATAGAGCAGTTCTCCCGGCACGCGCGGATGCTGTTGGGCGAAATAGTTCAGATCGCCACGGGTGGCAAAAACGCCCCCAACACGGCTTTGCGCCAGACGGCGAAGCGGATAAAACAGTTTGAATTTCAGTCCGCTGGAGACTTCATACAGATCCGCGCCCCAGATGTACCAGTAAAACTGACTGGGCTTAATTCCACCGCTCAGTAACGCCAGCCACAGCGCCATATTAAACTGACCGTGGAAGAAGAAACGCTGCTGTCTGTTCGCTTTAGCTTGCGCTATCACCGCTTGCGCCAGCGATTTTTTACCGCTGTAGAAACGGATGGAGAGCGCCGGGCAACTTTCCGTCAACCCGGCATCCTGACCGGCGACCATAAAGACACGGGCATGCTCACTGGTCGATGCCAGCGTATCGTTGAAAAACCGCAGCACGGTTTGATTATGGTGAGGGATATCCGATCCCAGTACGTGAATCAGTACAGTCATGCCCGCCTACGCCAGAGTAAAAATACACAACAACATAAAGAAAAATAGACGACATACGTTGCCATATAGGCCTGTGCCGCACCCAGCGCGCCATGTGCCGGGATCAGCCAGTGCGCAAATGCCGTCAATAAAAAGAACTGGCTGATTTCCGCCAGAATATAAAACCGCAGTGACGCTTTGGCGATCACCAGGTAACCGAAGACATATGCCCCAACTTTCAGCACATCTCCAACCAACTGCCAGGCAAACAGATCGCGCATGGCGGTGAATTTCTCAGAGAACAGCAGCCAGATAGCAAAGTCACGCAGCAGCCAGACGGAGAAGCTCGCAGCGGCCACCGCAGGCAGAACAAACTTCAGCGACTTCACCACTTCCCGTGTGATGTCCCGCTTTTCGGTAAGGCGCGACAGCGTCGGCAACAGGTAAACGCTAAACGACGCGGTAATAAATTGTAGGTAAGCATCCGAGATACTGCTCACCCCTTGCCAGATTCCGACGTCATCCCAACTGTAGTGCGCCGCCAGCAGGTTTCGCATCATCACATACGCCACTGGCAGCGTGACGGAGGTGATCAGCGCCATCAGGGTAAACTTGCTGAGCTGGCCCGCCAGCCCGTTATCCCAGGATGGCTTGAGATAGCACAGAGGGATCATTCCGCGTTTCAGCAGCATGGCTGCCGCCGGGATCACCACCAGTGCGGGCACCAGCGCCAGGCCGAGGAGCGCGCCTTCATAGCCACCCAGCCGGTAACAGCCATAATAGGCGACAACGCCCACCAGGCTGCCGACAATCAGTGACAGCGCATTCCCGGCCGCATCACGAAATCCTTTCATTAACGCCAGCAGCAGGTTGGCCCAGGCAATCCCCATCTGCACCAGCGCCACTAAGCGTACTAACCCCTGATACTGCGTATGACCAAACAGTCCCTGGCTAATCGGTGCCGCCGCAAGCAGAAACACCAGCGCCAGCAGCGTCGAAAAACCCAGCACCATCGCCGAGGATGTCCCGACCACCTGCCGCAATTGTTCGGGGTTATCGTGAGACTGCGCAACGTATTTGGTGACGCCGTTGAAAATGCCGGCCCCCGCCAGGACGCCAAGCACGGTGACCATCTGACGGAAATTTCCCGCTTGCCCGACACCCGCCGGGCCGAATGACACCGCCAGCAGCTTAACGACCAGTAACCCCGCGCCAATTTTGACCAGCGTGCTGGCCGCCGTCCACAAGGACGCTTTCGCAAGCGACATATCAGGCGAAATAGTTCAGCAATGTCGTAATCACCGTGCGCTGATTCACTGCCGACAGGTTATAGAACAGCGGCAGGCGCAGCAGACGTTCGCTCTCTTTGGTGGTGTAGCGGTCCTCGCCGGAGAATTCACCAAACTTGTCGCCAGCCGGGCAGTCATGCAGCGGAATGTAGTGGAACACCGCCATAATCTCGGCTTCTTTCAGGAAGTTAATCAGCGCGCTACGATCGTCAATGTCGCGCAGCTTGATATAAAACATATGGGCGTTCTGTTTGCAGTCATCCGGAATGGATGGCAATTCAATTCTGCCCGCACGCGCCAGCGGTGCGAGGGCATCGTAGTAGGTCTGCCACAGCGCCAGACGCTGCTGATTAATGCGGTCCGCCGCTTCCAACTGTGCCCAGAGATAAGCGGCCTGTAGATCGGACATCAAATAGCTGGAACCAATATCACGCCAGGTATATTTGTCGACCTGACCACGGAAGAACTGGCTGCGGTTAGTCCCTTTTTCACGAATGATTTCGGCTCGCTCAATAAGGCTGCGATCGTTAATCAGCGTTGCGCCGCCTTCGCCACCGGCGGTGTAGTTTTTGGTTTCATGGAAACTAAAGCAGCCGATGTGGCCGATCGTTCCCAGCGCCCGGCCTTTGTAAGTCGACATCACCCCCTGCGCGGCGTCTTCTACCACAAACAGGTTGTACTTATCCGCCAGCGCCATGATGGTGTCCATCTCACAGGCCACACCCGCATAATGCACCGGCACAATCGCCCGCGTTTTTTCGGTGATCGCCGCTTCAATGCGCGTTTCGTCAATGTTCATGGTATCCGGACGGATATCCACAAAGATGATTTTAGCGCCGCGCAGCACAAAGGCATTCGCGGTCGACACGAAGGTGTAACTCGGCATGATCACTTCATCACCCGGCTGGATATCCAGCAGCAGTGCCGCCATCTCCAGTGAGGCGGTACAGGAAGGCGTCAGCAGTACCTTCGCACTGCCAAAACGCTGCTCAAGCCACTGCTGACAACGACGGGTAAAGCCCCCGTCGCCACACAGCTTGCCGCTGCCCATTGCAGACTGCATATACTCAAGTTCGGTACCCACCACCGGCGGTGCGTTAAACGGAATCATGTTGTCACCTGTATAACCAGTACGCGGTGCTTTCTACATTCGCACCGCTTTGTATATAACGTTTAAGCGCGGCGGTGTTGCCCATCTGGGTCGCCACCCGCAATGTTGTTTTGCCGCGCGCCTGCGCCCATCCCAGCGCCGCCTGCATCAGCTCTGCCCCAACGCCACGCCCGGCGAGCAAGCCGATTCGCGCCTCGCGGTCATCCAGTTCACGCAGCGAGACATAGCCGCGAATATCCCCATTTGAGGTGCGAAGAACCAGACACTGATGATCAAACGTGCCATGCACCGCGTTTTCAATCCACTGCGCATAAAAGCGAGCGCTGGCGTCAGGCGCATACCACGGCGTGCGAAAGCGGCTTTGCGCAAAGGCCGCCGCAGCGAGCTGGCGCAAGGCCGGAATGTCCGTCAGTTGTGCAATTTCTGCGCCAGTTTGACCGTTGTTTTTCCCGACAGGAAGAACAAAATCGACTTCCCCTTCCACCAGCGCGAAACCCAGTTGTTGCAGAGCATCCAGCTCGCGGGTATTGGCCGCCGGGATTTTGGCCTGCACCCGCGACCAGGGCTGTAAGGCTTCTGCGGTCAATAACGGCGCCGCCGGATCCAGCCGGACAATGGCGCTGTTGATGCCAAAGAAGCGGTTTTCCCAGCCCAGCGGCTCAATACTGGCGTGGACGTGCACGAAGCAGCTCCAGTAAATATTGGCCATAACCTGTTTTCGCCAGAGCGCTGGCGGCACGTTTCACGCCGTCATCATCCAGCCAACCATTGCGCCAGGCAATCTCTTCCAGACAGGCAATTTTGAATCCCTGACGCTTTTCAACCGTCTGCACAAAGGTGCTCGCCTCAATCAAGCTGTCATGCGTTCCCGTATCGAGCCAGGCAAAACCGCGGCCCAGCAGCTCAACGGTCAGATTGCCTGCGTCAAGGTACATCTGATTGATAGAGGTGATCTCCAGTTCGCCGCGTTCAGATGGTTTCACGCGCTTTGCGTACTCCACCACATTGCTGTCGTAGAAATAGAGCCCGGTCACCGCCCAGTTAGATTTTGGCTGCTTCGGTTTCTCTTCTAACGAGATGGCGCGGAAATTGTCATCAAACTCCACCACGCCAAACCGTTCTGGATCCATCACCTGATAGCCAAACACGGTCGCCCCTTCGGTACGCGCGGCGACATGGCGCAATTTAGGACTGAACCCCTGACCGAAGAAAATATTGTCGCCTAACACCAGGCAGGAAGGTTCGCCGTTCAGGAACGTCTCACCGATGATAAACGCTTGCGCCAGGCCATCCGGACTCGGTTGTTCGGCATACTGCAAATGAATGCCAAATTCAGAACCGTCGCCTAACAGACGCTGAAAATATCCTTTGTCTTCCGGCGTGGTGATAATCAGGATCTCACGAATGCCGGCCAGCATGAGCACCGATAACGGGTAATAAATCATCGGCTTATCGTAAATGGGGAGCAGCTGTTTCGACACGCCACGCGTGATAGGATGCAAACGGGTGCCAGAGCCGCCCGCCAGAATGATACCTTTCATGCCTTCCTCCTCCGGGAAATTAGCCCTTCAGACCTAAACGTTGCCCCTGATAACTGCCGTCTTGTACGGGCTTCCACCAGGCCTCATTCGCCAGATACCACTGCACGGTTTTACGCATGCCGCTTTCAAAGGTTTCCTGCGGCGTCCAGCCAAGCTCACGGGCGATTTTTGACGCATCAATGGCGTAACGTAAGTCGTGACCAGGACGATCGTCCACAAAGGTAATCAGGTCGCGGTAATGTGCGATACCCTGTGGTTTGTTCGGCGCCAGCGTTTCCAGCAGCTCGCAAATCGTCTCAACCACGTCCAGATTCTTACGCTCGTTATGACCGCCGATGTTATACGTTTCACCGACTTCTCCGGTGGTCGCCACGCAGTACAGCGCTCTCGCGTGATCGTCCACATACAACCAGTCGCGGACCTGCTGTCCGTTGCCATACACCGGCAGCGGTTTGCCCGCCAGCGCATTAAGAATCATCAGCGGGATCAGTTTTTCCGGGAAGTGGTAAGGGCCATAGTTGTTAGAGCAGTTGGTGATAAGGGTTGGAAGACCGTAAGTGCGCAACCAGGCGCGCACCAGGTGATCGCTGCTGGCTTTCGACGCGGAATAGGGGCTGCTAGGGGCGTAGGGCGTCGTCTCAGTAAAGAAATCATCCGTCGAGTGCAGATCGCCATACACCTCGTCCGTCGAGATGTGGTGGAAGCGAAACGCCGATTTCTTCTCGTCAGCCCGTTCACTCCAGTACGCCCGCGCCGCTTCCAGCAGCGTGTAGGTGCCAACAATGTTGGTTTCGATAAACGCCGCCGGTCCGTCGATGGAACGATCGACATGGCTTTCGGCGGCCAGGTGCATCACGCAGTCTGGCTGATACTGTTGAAATACCCGATCCAGCGAGGCACGATCGCAAATATCCACTTTCTCGAAAGCAAAGCGATCGTTCTGCGCAACCGGAGCCAGAGACATCAGATTGCCGGCGTAGGTGAGTTTATCCACCACCACCACCGCATCTGCCGTCTCATTAATGATATGCCGTACCACCGCTGAGCCGATGAAACCTGCGCCACCCGTCACCAGAATCCGTTTCATTAACGCCACACTCCTTTGGTATCCACGACGTACTGCTGCTGCACAGCATCGCCCTGAATGGCTTTAAACTGGCTATGATCGACCAGCATCACCAGCACGTCGGCCGTCGCCAGCGCGTCGTTCAGGGCGGCAAGAGTACAAAGACCGTCCAGCTTTTTCGGCAACTGGTGAATATTCGGTTCCACCACCAGCGTTTCACCGCTGTGCCACTGGGCGATACTTTTTGCGATCCCCATTGCCGGGCTTTCACGCAAATCGTCGATATTGGGTTTGAATGCGAGGCCAAAGCAGGCGATTTTCACCTCGCTGGCGCGCTTATTCGTCGCCGCCAGGCAGTCCGCAACGGCGGCTTTGACCTGATCGACGACCCAGTGTGGTTTACCGTCGTTTACTTCACGCGCGGTACGGATCAGACGCGACTGCAACGGATTCTGCGCCACAATGAACCACGGGTCGACAGCAATACAGTGCCCGCCCACACCCGGTCCAGGCTGGAGAATGTTGACACGTGGATGACGGTTCGCCAGGCGGATCAGTTCCCAGACGTTAATCCCCTGCTCGGCGCAAATCAGCGACAGTTCGTTCGCAAAGGCGATATTGACGTCGCGGAAGCTGTTTTCCGTCAGCTTGCACATTTCGGCCGTACGGGAATTGGTCACCACGCACTCGCCTTCAAGAAATATTTTGTACAGCTCGCTGGCACGCGCCGAGCACACCGGCGTCATGCCGCCGATGACCCGGTCATTCTTGATCAGTTCAACCATCACCTGACCCGGCAGAACGCGCTCAGGACAATAGGCGATATTCACATCCGCCTGCTCGCCCGCCTGCTGCGGGAAAGTGAGATCCGGACGCATTTCGGCCAGCCACGCCGCCATCTGTTCGGTCGCGCCAACCGGAGAGGTCGACTCGAGGATCACCAGCGCGCCCTTTTTCAGCACTGACGCAACGGATTTCGCCGCCGCTTCGACATAGGTCATATCCGGCTCATGCTCACCTTTAAACGGCGTCGGTACTGCAATCAGATACGCATCGGCATCGACAGGGGTCGTGGTGGCGCGCAGAAAACCGCCTTCCACCGCCGTTTTCACGACGTTATCGAGGTCCGGCTCAACAATATGGATTTCACCGCGGTTGATGGTCTCCACCGCATGCGGGTTAACGTCCACCCCAATCACCTGCTTTTGGCGCGAAGCAAAGGCAGCCGCCGTCGGCAAACCGATATATCCCAGCCCAATAACAGAAATGGTAGAAAAACTCATAGCGATACCCGATTGTTTTTTAATGCGTGTAAAATGCGGCCGCAGGCCTGCCCGTCACCGTAAGGGTTATGGGCGCGGCTCATAGCCTGATATTCGTTTTCGTCATGCAGCAAACGCGTGACTTCTTCAACAATGCGCTGTGGGTCTGTCCCCACCAGACGCACGGTCCCGGCGGTAATGGCCTCGGGTCGTTCGGTTGTTTCACGCATCACCAGCACCGGTTTGCCCAGTGACGGTGCCTCTTCCTGAATCCCGCCGGAGTCCGTCAGAATCAGCCAGGCGTGATTCATCAGCCAGACAAAGGGCAGATAGTCCTGCGGTTCAATCAGCGTCACGTTTTCAACATGACCGAGAATGCGGTTGACCGGCTCGCTGACGTTCGGGTTCAGGTGCACTGGATAGACAATCTGCACATCCTGATTGGCGGCCGCAATCTCCGCCAGCGCATGGCAAATCTGCTCAAATCCACGGCCAAAACTTTCGCGACGATGACCGGTCACCAGGATCAGTTTTTTATCCGAACTGAGGAACGGATACTGCTCGGCCAGTTCTGAACGCAACGTATCACTAGCCAGAACGCGGTCGCGCACCCAGATCAGCGCATCGATCACCGTATTGCCGGTGACAAAGATGCGGCTGTCGGCAATATTCTCGCGCAACAGGTTTTGCCGCGAGTTCTCCGTCGGCGCAAAGTGATACATCGCCAGATGCCCGGTCAGCGTACGGTTTGCCTCTTCCGGCCACGGGGAATAGAGATCGCCAGTGCGTAACCCGGCCTCGACATGGCCGACCGGTATACGTTGATAAAACGCGGCCAGACTGGTCGCAATCGTGGTGGTGGTATCTCCGTGTACCAGTACCACATCTGGCTTGAAGTCAGCGAGGATAGGCTTCAGCCCTTCCAGTATCCGACAGGTTATCTCTGTCAATCCCTGACCCGGTTGCATAATATTGAGATCGTAATCAGGAACAATAGAAAAGAGATTCAATACCTGATCGAGCATCTCCCGGTGCTGCGCGGTGACGCAGACTTTTGCGTCGAAATCAGGATCCTTTGCCAGCGCATGCACCAGAGGTGCCATTTTTATGGCTTCCGGTCGCGTGCCAAATACAGTCAGTACTTTCACATCGATTCTCTTCGAATAGTCAGTGAGGGCCCAGCCCCTCACTGCGGCAGTCGTGCTAAATCGTGCGGCGGCGGGTTAACGCAACACCTGCGCCGATAAGCCCCCCCACGATGCCCCACATCACCATCAGGAAGGCACGGCGCGGGCTATCGCGTTTTACCGGTTCTTCCGGTGTACGCAAATAGCGATAGGTCTGAAAACGCGGGTCCAGCGTGGGGCCCACATTCAATGTATTTAGCATGGCTCGATTCTGGAAGTAGTCCAGATCGAAAGAGGGGCCGACCGCCTGTAAATTTTCAAGGCGTGCCTGGAGCATGGGACGTCCGAGCAGAAACAGCTCCGAATCCGGTAATTCATCCGCTGGCACATCGGTCGCACTGCGGGAGATATTGTGCTGTTCAGCGATTTTAAGCGCCTGTTCAATACTGCTCACGCGGCGGGAGAAAATTGCTTTCGCCACCTCTTCCTGACGTTTGACCTGCGCCTTCATTTGCACGGTCCGCGCGGCCCACGCGCCTTTCAGTTCTTCATTGAGATGGCTTGCCGCACGCTGGCTGGAGAACGCCACATACTGACGCAGCAGATTGTTCGCATCAGGTGCGGTTTCGGCAATCAGCTTGACGCTGTCGTTAATGGCACGGGCAAAATCACCGGGAGTGAACTGAATGTTGTTGATCATCTCATCCAGCATGGCGGCATCGGCCTTGCTGTTGCCAACCATCCGCTGCTTGTAATAGTCAGTTTGCAGCCAGAAGTCGCGACGCGTATCCCAGGAGGCCAGTTGCATCACAAACTCTTTATAGGCTTCGTCCATGACCGAAGGTTGATCACCTGACGCGTTGTCCGCTTTCGCATCCAGATTCCGCAAAAACTGCTGTTGGGAATAGTAACCCCCCAGCATATTCACCGTGGGGCGATCGGAGATCGCGGTCGCGCTCCACTCCTGACGAGCAAAAAAAGTATACGCCAGCGCGATCAGCGCGAATAACAGCGCGATACCGACAATCCACACCTTCCCGGCCCATAAGGTACGAAACAACCCACGAATATCCAGTTCATTTTCAGCGCTCACAACGTGTGCCCCCGGTAATGGTTGAGTCATCGCACCCTCATTTACTTGGTTAATTTTGGATTGTTATCACGGTTTCTTCGTAATCTGCGCTTCATGCGCTTAATGAACCTCGCCACCTTCCAGGCACGTTTAATGCAGTAACCGTAGAGGAAGAATGCTAGCAAAAAGAGCACCAGCATGACCCATTCCGGGACAAAATGAGAATATTCCGCCAGCACGCCAATCGAGGCCAGTATTGCGGCGGCTAGCGTGATCAGGACAAACGCCTGACGTGAAGTAAACCCTGCACGCATGATCAAATGATGAATATGCTGACGGTCTGGCGAGAACGGGCTCATCCCTTTACGCAGACGACGATACATGATGGCCACCATGTCCATCAGCGGAATGGCGATGATCCATAGCGCGGTAACCGGGCTTATCGGGTGCGTTTTACCCTGGGTAGTTTCAAGCAGGATCCAGATAACGGTAAAACCAATCAGCGTACTGCCGGCGTCACCCATAAACACTTTATAGCGACGGCCAAGCGCACCGAGGTTCAACAGGATATAGGGCAGGATGGCGGCGATCATGGCAAAGCACCAGATAGCCAGACTGGTCTGTCCATCAAACCACAGAATAAGCCCCATTGCGGCAAATGAGACGCTGGAGAGCCCGCCTAATAAGCCATCGATACCATCCACCATGTTGAAGGCATTGATCGCGGCCCATACGGCGAAGAGCGTGAGGAAATAACCAAACGGGCCGAGCACCATCTCCCACGGGCCAAAGATATAACCGAGGCTGCTGAGATAAAGCTTGCCCACCGCCATCATAATTACGCCGATAGCAGCCTGAATGGTGGCACGTATTTTTACGCTAATATCAAAGCGATCGTCCAGTGCACCGATAAAGACCAGGACACCGGCACAAGCCAGATAGAGAGCAGCGTGGGGGATATAGACATTCACAATGCTAAATGTGAAACAAATCCCCGCATAAACTGAGATGCCCCCAACCAACGGTATCAATCCCTGGTGGCGTTTACGGAAGTTGGGTTTATCCACTAAACCGACCTTTTTTGCGACCTTCCGTGCAAAAAACAGGAACAGTGTCGTGAATAAAAAAATACTGATGAGATCAGTACTGACTGTCAGTAAATTCACAATGCGTGCTCTCAGAGAAAATTATAAGCAGAAGTATAACCACGAAGGCCTGTATTCAGAAGGGAAACTCCACTCCGAACCGTCTGTTTTGTATAATTATTAACCACGTGTCGCACTTGATGGCTGACGCACGTGCAGCGGAGGACAATAACCCCTGATTTGTTAACTTGTCGTTAAGATTACAGACATAAAAGCAAAACGCCACGTAAAAACGTGGCGTTTTCGGCTGAGAGCTCGTTTACGAGCGCTTCATCATGTCGAAGAAGTCGTCGTTAGTCTTGGTCATCGCCAGTTTATTAATGAGGAATTCCATTGCGTCGATTTCGCCCATCGGGTGAATAATCTTGCGCAGGATCCACATTTTCTGCAGCTCTTCCTGAGTGGTGAGCAGTTCTTCTTTACGGGTACCGGAACGGTTGTAGTCGATAGCCGGGAAGACGCGTTTTTCAGCAATCTTACGAGAGAGGTGCAGTTCCATGTTACCGGTGCCTTTAAACTCTTCGTAGATGACTTCATCCATCTTAGAGCCGGTATCGATCAACGCCGTTGCGATGATGGTCAGGCTGCCGCCCTCTTCCACGTTACGCGCCGCACCGAAGAAACGCTTCGGACGATGCAGAGCGTTAGCGTCCACACCACCGGTCAGCACTTTACCGGAAGCCGGAACCACGGTGTTGTATGCACGTGCCAGACGGGTGATGGAGTCGAGCAGAATGATAACGTCTTTTTTGTGTTCAACCAGACGTTTCGCTTTCTCGATCACCATTTCCGCTACCTGAACGTGACGGGATGCCGGTTCGTCAAAGGTAGAAGCAACAACTTCACCTTTCACCAGACGTTGCATCTCGGTCACTTCTTCCGGACGTTCGTCAATCAGCAGCACCATCAACACACAGTCAGGGTGGTTGTAAGCGATGCTCTGCGCAATGTTTTGCAGCAGCATGGTTTTACCGGCTTTCGGCGGTGCGACGATCAGACCACGCTGACCACGACCGATTGGTGAAGCCAGATCCAAAACGCGCGCCGTTAAGTCTTCGGTAGAGCCGTTACCACGTTCCATACGCAGACGAGAGTTTGCGTGCAGCGGGGTTAAGTTTTCGAAGAGAATTTTATTACGGGCGTTTTCCGGTTTGTCGTAGTTAACTTCGTTAACTTTCAGCAGCGCAAAGTAGCGTTCGCCTTCTTTTGGCGGGCGAATCTTACCAGAGATGGTATCACCAGTGCGGAGGTTGAAACGGCGGATTTGGCTGGGGGAAACGTAGATGTCATCAGGACCGGCGAGGTAGGAGCTGTCTGCAGAACGGAGGAAACCAAATCCATCCTGCAATATCTCCAGCACACCGTCACCAAAGATATCTTCGCCACTCTTTGCGTGCTGCTTCAGGATGGCAAAAATAATGTCCTGCTTACGCATACGAGCCAGGTTTTCCAGCCCCATATTTTCGCCGAGAGTGATCAGCTCAGAAACCGGCGTATTCTTTAATTCGGTAAGATTCATAGTGGTGTGAGTTCTTAAACTTGGGGTAAATCTCGAACTTAATGTTGTGAATGGTATGGCAGGGTCATCCATGCCTGTTTACGGCCATCAACTCATGTCTGTTCGCTGTCTGGTCACAGGAAAGTACGCAGAACTGAAACGACAAGACGGATTGAATGATAAGCCAGGAATCTGTCCACTTCGCGTGCGAGAAAAAACGGGAAGTATTGGAGTTATCAAGATTCAAACTTAATAAGGTATGTTTAATACGAAGTCAACACTAACTTAGCACGACTCAAGTCGGGCGTCCAGTCATCCGAATCAATTAGGATTCAGGTCGCCCGAACATGAGACGTCCGGCTTACGCCAGGTTCGCGTCGAGGAACTCTTTCAGCTGACCTTTGGACAGTGCGCCCACTTTGGTCGCTGCAACCTCACCGTTCTTGAACAGCAGCAGGGTCGGGATGCCACGGATACCATACTTCGGCGCAGTGCCTGGGTTTTGGTCAATGTTCAGTTTAGCAACCGTCAATTTGCCCTGATATTCGTCAGCGATTTCATCCAGAATCGGGGCGATCATTTTGCACGGTCCGCACCACTCTGCCCAGAAATCAACGAGGATCGCCCCGTCCGCTTTGAGTACATCCGTGTCAAAACTGTCGTCAGTCAGGTGAATAATTTTATCGCTCATATAAACTCCACAGGAATAAGCCTGGTGTGTTGGTGTATACACATCATCCTTTAAGCTGCCTCTTTGTTGGCTTCACTCATCGTCCAGGTCACGTACTCTGTACGTTCTTGTGGACGCGTTCGCTTGCCGCCTCGACGCATCATGAATGATTTGTGTACAGCATTAACCAACTAAAGGTTGACTTTATTTCACCGGATACGCTTTCGTAAAGCAATAGTAAGCTGATATTCTACCACACTATGAGCAAAACACATTTAACAGAACAGAAGTTTTCCGACTTCGCCCTGCACCCAAAGGTTATCGAAGCCCTTGAAAATAAAGGATTTCATAACTGCACGCCCATTCAGGCCCTCGCACTGCCGCTTACGCTGGCTGGTCGCGATGTTGCAGGGCAGGCGCAAACCGGTACCGGAAAAACGATGGCGTTCCTGACGTCAACGTTTCATTATCTTCTCTCTCATCCCGCGATTGACGATCGCAAGGTGAACCAGCCACGCGCCTTAATTATGGCGCCGACGCGTGAGTTAGCCGTGCAGATCCACGCTGATGCCGAGCCGCTGGCACAGACGACCGGTCTGAAGCTGGGTCTCGCTTACGGCGGTGACGGTTACGACAAACAGCTAAAAGTGCTGGAAAGCGGCGTCGATATTCTCATCGGCACCACGGGTCGTCTGATCGATTACGCGAAACAGAATCACATCAACCTGGGCGCCATCCAGGTGGTGGTCCTCGATGAAGCCGATCGCATGTACGATCTGGGCTTTATTAAAGATATTCGCTGGCTGTTCCGCCGCATGCCGCCGGCCAACCAACGCCTGAACATGTTGTTCTCTGCTACCCTCTCTTACCGCGTGCGTGAACTGGCGTTCGAACAGATGAACAACGCCGAATACGTTGAAGTCGAGCCGGAACAAAAAACGGGTCACCGTATTAAAGAAGAGCTTTTCTATCCGTCTAACGAAGAGAAAATGCGCTTACTGCAAACGCTGATCGAAGAAGAGTGGCCGGATCGCGCCATCATCTTCGCGAACACCAAACACCGCTGCGAAGATATCTGGGGTCATCTTGCCGCCGATGGTCATCGCGTTGGTTTGCTGACTGGCGATGTGGCGCAGAAAAAACGTCTGCGTATTCTCGATGAATTTACCCGTGGCGATCTGGATATTCTGGTCGCAACCGATGTTGCCGCGCGCGGCCTGCACATTCCTGCCGTGACGCACGTATTTAACTACGATCTGCCGGACGATTGCGAAGACTACGTACACCGCATCGGTCGTACGGGCCGTGCTGGTGCAAGCGGTCACTCGATCAGCCTGGCCTGTGAAGAGTACGCCCTGAACCTACCAGCGATTGAAACCTACATTGGTCACTCGATTCCGGTGAGTAAATACAACCCGGAAGCGTTGATGAACAATCTGCCGAAGCCGCTGCGCCTGACGCGTACGCGCCCTGGCAATGGCCCGCGCCGCTCTGGCGGTGCTCCGCGTAATCGTCGTCGTTCAGGTTAAGAAAGTTATGCCATACACAACATCATTCAGCCTGTATCAGGGCGGCAAGAAAACGAATCCTGATGAACTTACTTTAGCCAGTGATTCGGGTGAAAAAACGCAGCCAGCACAGATACCGGTTGAAGGATGAAGTGTATGAATTCTACCTCGTTGTACGCCGCTATCGATCTCGGTTCCAATAGTTTTCATATGCTGGTCGTACGCGAGGTAGCGGGCAGCATCCAGACGCTCACGCGCATTAAACGCAAAGTGCGTCTGGCCGCCGGTCTGAACAGCAACAATGTCCTTTCTGCTGAAGCAATGGAACGCGGCTGGCAATGCCTGCGTCTGTTTGCCGAGCGCCTTCAGGATATTCCGCAGCCGCAAATTCGCGTGGTCGCTACGGCTACGTTACGTATCGCGGTAAACGCCAGCGAGTTTATCGCTAAAGCGCAGGAAATCCTCGGTTGTCCGGTTCAGGTCATCAGCGGTGAAGAAGAAGCGCGCCTGATTTATCAGGGCGTGGCGCACACCACTGGCGGAGCGGATCAGCGTCTGGTCGTCGATATCGGCGGCGCCAGCACCGAACTGGTCACCGGAACAGGTGCGCAAACCACCTCCCTGTTCAGCCTGTCAATGGGCTGCGTCACCTGGCTCGAACGCTACTTTACCGATCGCAATCTGGCACAAGAGAATTTCGACGAAGCGGAAAAAGCGGCGCGCGATGTGCTGCGCCCGGTCGCCGATGAACTTCGCTATCACGGCTGGAAAGTCTGCGTCGGTGCCTCCGGTACCGTTCAGGCGTTGCAGGAAATCATGATGGCGCAGGGGATGGATGAGCGCATCACGCTGGCGAAACTGCAGCAGTTGAAACAGCGGGCGATTCACTGCGGTCGTCTGGAAGAGCTTGAAATTGAAGGCTTAACCCTGGAACGCGCGCTGGTGTTCCCCAGCGGGTTGGCTATTCTTATCGCCATCTTCACCGAACTCAATATTCAGTGTATGACCCTGGCCGGTGGGGCATTACGTGAAGGGCTGGTCTACGGGATGCTGCATCTCGCGGTGGATCAGGATATTCGCAGCCGCACGCTGCGTAACATTCAGCGCCGGTTTATGGTGGATACCGAACAGGCGCATCGCGTTGCGAATCTGGCGGTGAGTTTTCTCGATCAGGTAGAAAATGAGTGGCATCTTGAGCCGATCAGCCGCGAACTGCTGATCAGCGCCTGCCAGCTGCACGAGATAGGCCTGAGCGTTGATTTTAAGCAAGCGCCTCAGCATGCCGCCTATCTGGTCCGTAATCTGGATCTGCCGGGCTTCACGCCCGCACAGAAAAAACTGCTCGCCACGCTATTGTTAAATCAGACCAACCCGGTCGATCTCTCGTCGTTGCATCAGCAAAATGCCGTACCGCCGCGTGTGGCGGAGCATCTTTGTCGTCTGCTCAGACTGGCGATTATCTTCGCCAGCCGCCGTCGTGACGATCTGGTGCCAGCTATTACGCTACAGGCATCGAATGAAATTCTCACCCTGGCGCTACCGCCGGACTGGCTGGAACAGCATCCGTTGGGGAAAGAGTTGATTGAACAAGAAAGCCAGTGGCAGAGCTATGTCCACTGGCCTTTAGCAGTGCGTGAATGATTCACTGCCGGAGGGCGGCGTAAATGCCTAATCCGGCCTCCAGCCTACGATTTCTCTCTTTTCGCCGCCATCATCGCTTTCAGATTCGCCAGATGGCTTTGCCCTTTCTGCATTCGCTCTTCGGCGCTCACCACTTTACGCTCCTGCTCCCAGATCAGATCGTCCTGCGGTAACTCCAGCAGGAAACGGCTCGGCTCCGGACGCACCAGTTCACCGTACTGACGTCGCTCTTTACACAACGTAAAAATCAGCTCTTTCTGCGCGCGGGTGATGCCGACATAAGCCAGGCGGCGCTCTTCATCAATGTTGTCTTCATCGATGCTGCTCTGGTGTGGCAGGAAGCCTTCTTCCATACCCACCATAAACACATACGGGAACTCCAGCCCTTTCGAGGCATGCAGCGTCATCAGTTGCACCTGATCCAGCTCTTCCTCACTCTCGCCGCGCTCCATCATGTCACGTAGCGTGAAGCGGGTGACAACCTGAGTGAGCGTCATCGGCTCATCCAGTTCGCTGCCTTCCAGCATTTCGGTCATCCAGCTAAACAGCTGGTTGACGTTTTTCATGCGCATTTCAGCGGCTTTTGGGCTGGGCGACGTTTCGTAAAGCCATGATTCGTAATCAATTCCGTGGATGAGATCGCGAACAGCGGCAATCGGCTCACGTTCTGCCAACCGCTGAACCTCGCCCAGCCAGTGGGTAAAACGGGTGAGCGAGTCATAGCCGCGCCCGGTGAGCGTCTGGCTCAGCCCCAGATCAAAACTGGCGGTAAACAGGCTTTTGTTCCGCGTCATCGCCCATTCACCCAGCTTTTGCAGCGTGGCGGGGCCAATTTCACGCTTTGGCGTATTCACAATACGCAGGAACGCGCTGTCATCATCCGGATTGGTCAACACCCGCAGATAGGCCAGCAAGTCTTTAATTTCCGGACGCGAGAAGAACGACGTTCCACCGGAGATTTTGTAGGGGATCCGGTTCTGCATGAGGAATTTTTCGAATACTCGCGCCTGGTGGTTGCCGCGATACAGAATAGCGTAATCTTTGTATTCCGTTTTATTTACAAAGTGATGGGCGATGAGTTCCCCGGTCACCCGCTCGGCTTCGTGCTCCTCATTATTCGCACTCAGAACTTTGAGTTCCGCGCCATATCCCAGCTCGGAAAAAAGCCGTTTTTCAAAGACGTGCGGGTTATTGGAAATGAGGATGTTCGCCGCCTTCAGGATCCGCCCGGAGGAGCGGTAGTTCTGCTCCAGTTTGATCACCTGTAACGCCGGAAAATCCTGACTTAACAACACCAGGTTTTGCGGACGCGCCCCGCGCCAGGAGTAAATCGACTGATCGTCGTCCCCTACGACGGTGAATCGCGCCCGGTTTCCCACCAGCAATTTCACCAGTTCGTACTGACTGGTGTTGGTGTCCTGATATTCATCCACCAGCAGATAGCGAATCTTGTTCTGCCAGCGCTCACGCACCTCTTCATTACGTTGCAACAGCAGCGTCGGTAGCAGAATCAAATCATCAAAGTCGAGGACATTGCAGGCTTTCATATGCGCGTCGTACAGCCCGTAGCAGTGTGCAAAGATACGATCGCGCTCGCCTTTCGCACCGGCGGCCGCCTGTGCGGGCGTTTTGAGATCGTTCTTCCAGTTCGAGATCGTCGAGATCAACTGTTGCAGTATCACTTTGTCGTCTTCAATCAGCCCTTCCGTCAGATCTTTGAGCAGCGCAACCTGGTCCGTGTCATCAAACAGCGAAAAATTCGACTTCATCCCCAGCGCGGCGTATTCGCGTTTAATCACCTCCAGCCCTAACGTATGGAAAGTGGAGATCATCAACCCGCGCGCTTCTTTGCGTCCCAGCGTCTGTCCGACACGCTCTTTCATTTCGCGCGCCGCTTTATTAGTAAAAGTCACCGCCGCAATGTGTCGCGCCTGGTAGCCGCAGCCACGGATCAGATGGGCGATCTTGTTGGTGATCACGCGTGTCTTACCGGAACCCGCCCCCGCCAGCACCAGGCACGGTCCGGTGACGAATTCGACAGCTTGTTGTTGGCCGGGGTTTAAACGCATAGGTAAAAGTGCTCAATCTTCGAACGGGGGACGAATTGTAGCAGAAAGCGAGGTCGAGATTGAGCTTTCCGTAACCGCGCGTAACGCTGCCTGTGAGGGTAAGTAAGCTTGTGCTGCTGTCCAGATTCTGAACAATCCTGAACGCCGATCACACGGAAAAAATTACACAACGCCTGCACAAGAGGTTTAATTAACATATTGAGTATAAAAGAAAAACAGTAACAATAGTCGGACTAAGCTGCTTTGGCTTGTATAAACCGACAAAAAAGAAGACCGTTCATCCCACTTTCTTTGTTTATTCAACCGAAACATTTCTGAACCAAATACGCTAATAAATCAGGTGCTGCCACGTACCGCACCTCCTCTTATGCTGAGCATACAATGAATAAGATCCAGGCCACTTACTACCTACAAGACTCAACCGCTCGCCAGATAGTCCAACGCACGATGGGGATTATCCCCTATTCGGTTAACGTTATGAACGAGCACGGCATGATCATTGCCTCAGGTGAGGCGTCCCGTTTACATCAGCGCCATGAAGGTGCGGTGCTGGCGTTAACTGAAAACCGGATTGTTGAAATCGATTCGGCGACGGCTGACAAACTCAAAGGTGTGAAGCCCGGTATTAATTTGCCAATAAATTTTCGCGATCAGCTTATCGGCGTACTGGGTATCACCGGAGAGCCGGGTGAGGTGAAGGCTTATGCGCAACTCGTCAAGATGGCGTCGGAACTCATTATTGAACAAATGGCGTTACTTGAACAAAAACAGTGGGATAAACGCTACCGCGAAGAGCTAATCAACCAGCTTATTTTACGCGACCCGCCTCCGTCATCGTTAAGCGCCGTGGTCTCATGGTTAGGCGTTAATCTCCAGCTGCCGCGCGTGGTGCTTATCATGGAATTGCAGCAGCCGGATCGCGATGCGCTACGTACGCTGATGGATTATTTTGAATACAGCGCCCGCGACCATCTGGTGACATTTTCCGACTTTAACGAGCTGATTATCCTCAAACCCGTCACCCTGAAAAATGGGACTCTCAATAAATCGCTGGAGCAGCACGAGCTACAGAAATTTAAGCATTACGCACAGTCCTGCGGCTTTTCACGGCTCATCGTCGGCGGCTATTTTGCGGGAGAAAATGGCCTGCGACGCTCCTATCAGACAGCGAAATCAACCCAGGCAATGGTGAAAAGACTGAAGCTTAAGCATCAATTTATCTTTCACGATGACTACGCGCTGGCCTCATTGCTGGGGGGACTTTCCGGCACCTGGCAAGCGGAAGAGTTATCAAAAATATGGTGCGAGTTGGTTACTCAGGACAGCAAAGGCGTCATGCAAAAAACATTGCAGCACTATTTCGAACATAATTGTGATCTTTCGCAAACTGCCACCAGTCTGCATATTCACGTAAACACCCTGCGCTATCGACTGCAACGCGTTGAAGAGATAACGGGAATAAAAATCAACAACTTGAAACAACTCCTTTGGTTGTACATTGGCATGGAGCTGCAGCGGTAGTCTGTATTTTCCTCCAAATTTACATCCTGTCAGACGCGTATTTTTTAGCGGATCCTCACAAGGCTATTCCCGGCGGCTTCTCCATACTGCCCCAGTCAATTTAATGGAGAAAGCAGAAGATGGTTTCAATATCCGCAACAGGCGCCATCATCGCACTCGTGGTGGCGATCGTCTTAATATTACGCAAAGTCTCTCCCGCGTACGGCATGATGGTGGGTGCGCTGGTCGGTGGTCTCGTCGGCGGGGCAGACCTGGTCCAGACCGTCACGCTGATGGTCACGGGTGCGCAGGGCATCACCAATGCCGTACTGCGCATTCTCGCTGCAGGCGTACTGGCTGGTGTGCTGATCGAATCCGGCGCCGCGAACACAATCGCGGAAACGGTAGTGAAAAAAGTGGGCGAAAGTCGTGCCCTGCTTGCCTTAGCCATTGCCACTATGATTCTGACGGCCGTTGGCGTTTTTATCGATGTCGCGGTGATTACCGTCGCGCCGATTGCGCTTTCGATCGCCAGACGCGCCGGGCTATCAAAACTCGCCATTTTGCTGGCGATGATTGGCGGTGGCAAAGCGGGTAACGTCATGTCACCGAATCCCAATGCCATTGCCGCTTCGGATTCGTTCCATGTCCCGCTCACATCCGTCATGATGGGGGGGATTATTCCCGGATTGTTCGGCCTGGCAATCGCCTATTTTCTGGCGAAGCGTCTGAGCCAAAAAGGCTCGATGGTCACGACGGAAGAGATCATTTCTCAGGACACGCACGGCACACAACCCGGATTTCTGGCGGCCATCAGCGCCCCCCTTGTTGCCATTATTCTGTTAGCGCTGCGTCCTGTGGCGGGCATTGCTATCGATCCGCTCATTGCTCTGCCAGTGGGAGGATTAGTCGGCGCAATCCTGATGGGCCGATTTAAACAAAGTAACGCCTTTATGATGTCCGGGCTGACGCGCATGGCACCTGTCGCCATTATGCTGCTCGGTACCGGCACGCTGGCTGGCATCATTGCCAACTCAGCGTTAAAAGAGGTCCTGATCGACGGATTAACCTCTTCCGGTCTCCCTTCTTATCTCCTGGCCCCCATCTCTGGCGCAATTATGTCGATGGCCACCGCGTCGACAACGGCCGGAACCGCCGTTGCAGCAGGCGTGTTCAGTCAAACGCTGCTGGGACTTGGCGTCTCTGCGCTTGCCGGTGCAGTCATGATTCATGCCGGGGCGACGGTTCTGGATCATCTCCCTCACGGCAGTTTTTTCCACGCCACTGGCGGTAGCGTCAGTATGCAAATCCATGAACGCTTAAAACTTCTGCCTTATGAAACCCTTGTTGGTTTCGTCATCGCATTGATTTCGACACTGCTGTTTGGTGTCTTCGGACTCGCCGGGTAAGCACACAATGAAAATAGTTATCGCACCAGATTCATTTAAAGAAAGTTTGTCTGCCATGCAGGTGGCGACGGCTATCGAACAGGGGTTTCGCGAAATATATCCCGATGCCCAGTATGTCAAACTCCCTATGGCGGACGGCGGCGAAGGCACCGTTGAGTCGATGGTGGAGGCCACTGAGGGCCATTACCACTTTATCGATGTCACGGGCCCTCTGGGAACACCGGTCCAGGCACGCTGGGGAATGCTGGGTGACGGGAAGACGGCGGTGATCGAAATGGCTGCGGCGTCAGGTCTCCACCATGTGCCGCCAGAGCATCGTAACCCACTGCTGACCACCAGCTATGGAACGGGCGAGCTCATCCTTGCCGCACTCGATCGGGGCGTTGAGCACATTATTCTTGGCATCGGAGGCAGCGCGACGAATGACGGAGGCGCGGGCATGCTACAGGCGCTGGGCATCGACCTCCTGGATGAAAAAGGAGACGCGCTTCCCGAAGGCGGCGGTGCGCTCAGTAAACTGGCAACAATCGACACTTCCCACGCCGACCCGCGTCTAAAGACGGTCTCCATCACCGTGGCCTGCGACGTCAACAATCCGCTGTGCGGTCCGACGGGGGCCTCTGCCATTTTCGGCCCACAAAAGGGGGCGACGGAAGCGATGGTTGCAGCGTTAGACGGTGCGCTGGCGGTTTATGGCAAGCGACTACAGGAGTTTACCGGTCGGGATGTAATGAATGCGCCGGGCGCTGGCGCAGCAGGCGGAATGGGAGCCGCATTACTCGGTCTACTGGGCGCTGATTTAAAACCCGGTGTGGAGATTGTGATTAACGCGCTGCAACTGGAGCGCCTGGTAGCCGATGCCAGTCTGGTGATCACCGGAGAAGGTCGCCTCGACAGCCAGAGCATCTGCGGCAAAACGCCGATTGGCGTTGCCCGCTGCGCCAAACGCTATCAAAAACCGGTTATTGCGCTTGCCGGCGGTTTGACCCAGGATCATCAGATTGTTCATGAGCATGGGCTGGATGCCGTTTTCTCGGTGTTGACGCGCATCGCCACGCTACCGGAAGCCTTAGAGGACGCAGAATACAATCTGCGCATTTCGGCACGTAATATTGCCAGCGTCTGGAAGCTGTCGCAGCAGCAAATTCACTAATCCTATATCCAGGCCAGTCACCAACCGCTGGCCTGGATATTCTTTCCCTCTCCCCACATGCTAAAATCGCCCCCTTCATTTCCCCGACTCAAGGCACGATCATGGCAAAAACCGCAGCAGCACTACATATCCTTGTTAAAGAAGAGAAACTGGCACTGGATCTTCTGGAGCAGATTAAAAACGGCGCCGACTTCGGCAAACTGGCGAAGAAACATTCCATCTGCCCGTCAGGCAAACGAGGCGGTGACTTAGGCGAATTCCGCCAGGGCCAGATGGTTCCGGCGTTCGATAAAGTGGTCTTTTCCTGCCCGGTGCTGGAACCGACCGGCCCGCTGCACACCCAGTTCGGCTACCACATCATCAAAGTGCTGTACCGTAACTAAGCAAAAGCCCAGAGCGTTCAGACTCTGGGCTTTTTTTGCCGGATGGCACGATGCTTATCCGGCCTACGGCTTTGCACTTTTGTAGGTCGGGTCAGGCGTAGCCGCCACCCGACAATGTCGGTTTAACCCGCAACAGCAATGCGCTTCATATCGGTCATATAACCACGCAGTTTCTGGCCGACTTTCTCGATAGCATGGCTGCGAATCGCGTCATTTACATCGCGCAACTGAGCGTTATCCACTGCGCCTTCAGCAATCGCTTTACCCAGGTCGCCGGTCTGCAGCGTGGTCATGAACTCTTTCAGCAGCGGTACGCAGGCATAAGAGAACAGGTAGTTACCGTATTCTGCGGTATCAGAGATCACCACGTTCATTTCGTACAGACGCTTACGCGCAATGGTGTTGGCGATCAGCGGCAGCTCGTGCAGAGATTCGTAGTACGCAGACTCTTCGATGATGCCGGAATCCACCATGGTTTCGAACGCCAGCTCAACGCCTGCTTTTACCATCGCGATCATCAGTACGCCTTTATCGAAGTACTCCTGCTCGCCGATTTTGCCTTCATACTGCGGCGCGGTTTCGAACGCGGTTTTACCAGTCTCTTCACGCCATGTCAGCAGTTTCTTATCGTCGTTAGCCCAGTCAGCCATCATGCCGGAAGAGAACTCACCGGAGATGATGTCGTCCATGTGTTTCTGGAACAGCGGCGCCATAATTTCTTTCAGCTGTTCGGACAGCGCGTAAGCGCGCAGTTTCGCCGGATTGGACAGACGGTCCATCATCAGCGTGATACCGCCCTGCTTCAGCGCTTCAGTGATCGTTTCCCAGCCGAACTGAATCAGTTTCTCGGCATATGCCGGGTCAGTCCCTTCTTCCACCAGCTTATCGAAGCACAGCAGAGAACCAGCCTGCAGCATACCGCACAGAATGGTCTGCTCGCCCATCAGGTCGGATTTCACTTCCGCCACGAAGGAAGATTCCAGCACGCCCGCACGGTGGCCGCCGGTCGCTGCAGCCCAGGCTTTAGCAATCGCCATGCCTTCGCCTTTCGGATCGTTTTCCGGGTGAACCGCGATCAGCGTCGGCACACCGAAACCACGTTTGTATTCTTCACGCACTTCAGTACCCGGACACTTCGGTGCCACCATCACTACGGTGATGTCTTTACGGATCTGCTCGCCCACTTCAACGATGTTGAAGCCGTGAGAGTAACCCAGCGCCGCGCCGTCTTTCATCAGCGGTTGTACGGAACGCACTACGTCAGAGTGTTGTTTGTCTGGCGTCAGGTTAACCACCAAATCCGCCTGCGGGATCAGCTCTTCATACGTGCCGACTTTGAAGCCGTTTTCAGTCGCTTTACGCCAGGATGCGCGCTTCTCAGCAATCGCCTCTTTACGCAGGGCGTAGGAGATATCCAGACCGGAATCACGCATGTTCAGGCCCTGGTTCAGACCCTGCGCGCCACAGCCGACAATGACCACTTTTTTACCCTGAAGGTAGCTCGCGCCATCGGCGAACTCATCGCGGCCCATAAAGCGACATTTACCCAGCTGTGCCAGCTGCTGGCGCAGGTTCAGTGTATTAAAGTAGTTAGCCATGGTGGTGTACTCCGTGATGTTGTGTTGTGGTGCTTATTATTCGGTTCGCTGTTCAGCGAGAATGACTCCACAGTACAACAGGAAATTTATTGCGGAAATTGATATATTCACAACGTCACATTGCAATAACTGCAACGTAAAAATTAAGAGGTTCGCCGGTGGATTTACGCGATCTGAAAATGTTCCTGCATCTGGCGGAAAGCCGCCACTTTGGCCGCAGCGCGCGGGCGATGCACGTCAGTCCTTCTACGCTGTCACGGCAGATCCAGCGCCTTGAGGAAGACCTCGGGCAGCCGTTGTTTGTCCGCGATAATCGCACAGTCACGCTGACCGAAGCGGGTGAAGAGCTGCGAACGTTTGCCCAGCAGACGCTGTTGCAGTATCAGCAACTGCGTCACACCCTCGATCAGCAAGGTCCGTCGCTATCGGGCGAACTGCATATTTTCTGCTCGGTGACCGCCGCCTACAGCCATCTACCGCCAATCCTCGATCGCTTTCGCGCTGAGCATCCCTCAGTAGAAATTAAACTCACTACCGGCGACGCCGCCGATGCCATGGAAAAGGTGGTGACCGGCGAAGCGGATCTGGCGATTGCCGGTAAGCCTGAAACGCTGCCGGGCGCGGTGGCGTTTTCGATGCTGGAAAATCTGGCGGTGGTACTCATTGCCCCGGCCCTGCCCTGCCCGGTACGCAATCAGGTTTCGGTGGAGAAACCCGACTGGTCTACGGTGCCATTCATCATGGCCGATCAGGGGCCTGTGCGCCGCCGCATTGAACTGTGGTTTCGTCGCCATAAAATCAGCAACCCGCAGATTTACGCCACCGTGGGGGGGCACGAAGCGATGGTGTCGATGGTCGCACTCGGCTGTGGCGTGGCGCTACTGCCCGAAGTGGTGCTGGAAAACAGCCCCGAACCGGTGCGCAATCGCGTCATGATTTTAGAGCGTAGCGACGAGAAAACTCCGTTCGAACTGGGCGTCTGCGCGCCGAAAAAACGGCTGCATGAGCCGCTTATTGATGCGTTCTGGAAAATTGTGCTGGAGCGCAAAATTGCCGAGTAGTATCAGCGTCAGGTCTAAAATCAGAGGTAGATTCAGTTTTGCGGAATCTTTTCTGTATAATGACCCGCCATAATACACAGACGGTGTCATTGCCCCTATGACAGCGAAACACAAACTAAATTAGCCATCATTATGATAATCAAGCCAAAAATCCGTGGATTCATCTGTACAACGACCCATCCGACTGGCTGTAAAGTCAATGTGGAAAAGCAGATCGAGTACGTTAAACAAAACGGGAAAATCGAAAACGGTCCTTCCCGCGTGCTGGTCATCGGTGCTTCAACCGGCTATGGACTGGCATCAAGAATCTCCGCAGCGTTTGGCAGCGGAGCCGCCACTATCGGCGTATTTTTCGAAAAACCGGGTACCGAATCTAAACCAGGTTCAGCAGGCTGGTATAACGCCGCGGCTTTCGATGAAGCTGCAAAGCGGGAAGGTCTGTATTCCAAAAGCATTAACGGTGATGCGTTCTCCGACGAATGTCGTGATGAAGTCATCAAGCTCATCAAAGAAGACCTGGGCCAAATTGATTTAGTCGTTTATTCACTCGCGTCCCCGGTTCGTAAAATGCCGAAAACGGGTGAAGTTGTCCGTTCGGCGCTGAAACCTATTGGTGAGGTTTACACCTCTAAAGCGATTGATACCAATAAGGATCAGATCACGACGGCCAGCATTGAGCCCGCAACGGAAGAAGAAGTTCAGAACACCGTGACCGTAATGGGCGGAGAAGACTGGGAGCTGTGGATAGATGCCCTGCGCCAGGCCAATGTGCTGGCCGACGGCGTGAAAACCGTTGCTTACTCTTACATCGGTACCGACCTGACGTGGCCAATCTATTGGCATGGCGCGCTGGGCAAAGCGAAAGAAGACCTTGACCGTGCGGCAGGCGCGCTGCGTAATCAACTGTCTTCAATCAATGGCACAGCCAACGTTGCGGTCCTGAAATCGGTAGTCACACAGGCTTCTTCGGCCATTCCAGTGATGCCGCTGTATATCTCTATGGTCTTCAAACTGATGAAAGAACAAGGGATTCATGAAGGATGCATTGAGCAGATTAACCGTCTGATGACCACCAGCCTGTACGGTGACAAGGCTGCGCTTGATGACCACCAGCGTATCCGCATGGATGACTGGGAACTGCGTGAAGATATTCAGCAGGCATGCCGGGATCTGTGGCCGCTGATCACCACCGAAAACCTGGCGCAAGAAACCGATTATGCAGGCTACAAGCTGGAATTTCTTAACCTGTTCGGTTTTGGCCTCGACGAAGTCGATTACGAGGCTGATGTGAACCCCGAAGTCGAATTTGATGTGGTGACTCTGTAATTTGCTGATGTAAGAGCAAAAACAGACGTCTGATAAAGTCCTGGCTGAAAAGTCAGGACTTTAACTAATCAGAGCAGTGCCGCCCTGCGTAAAGAATATTCCCTACCGCAATCTATGAAACCTTCCCCTTGTTAAGCCGTTCCCAAAAACAGAACAAGTAGTCTGTGATGCTTGAGAGACGGCGTTGTGGCGATAACATTGGGTGAAAGACGTCGGCACTTGCTACACGAAAATATATTTATGGGTAATGCCTGACGCGCAGAATAAATCATCACATTATAGACATTAATAAATAACGAATAAACTGTTACTATTTTTCATGCCATAAACCAGTAGACTTAATAACGACAACTCCTGTACGATGCAATCTGATGTTAGATATATATAACGCAAATTAAGTTGTGAATTAACTTAACGCATATTATCCACACAAGGTATATTAACTAGCACCCATTCATATTCCAAATCATTCAGAATATGAATTAAATTGAAGTTGCCATTAGATATATAGAGCCTATCCCAATAGGTGTACTTTTACAGTCATGTTGCAACACGGGTGGCACGGCACAAAAGGTTCATAGCCGGAATACGTGAGGAGGACTCGCTTCACACGCCTTTCAGGCTGCTCTGATGGTCGTTCAAACGCCTGCCCAGGTTCAGAATGCCAAATGTAATAGCCCATTGGGATAGACTCTTAATCCTGCTCATGGATCGGAGCTTACTATTATGCATTCAACGCATTTTCATCGATTTGGTTATTCAGATAATTTATTAACTCCCGCCAACTATATTTCTCGACAGGTTGCCTTCTCCCCAGTTGAGATACCGGCGGCAGAGCCCGCGCCCCTGGTTTCGGCAATCATTCCATGCCTGAATGAAGAACTTACGCTTGCTATCTGTATTAAGAAAGTAACAGAAGCGTTTACTCGCCTGGGTATTCAAGGTGAAATTATCATCGGTGATAATGGCTCAACAGACCAATCCGTTGAAATTGCAAAATCACTGGGTGCCCGAGTTATTCATCAGTCCGTCAAAGGTTATGGCGCAGCAATAAGCGCGGCTGCCAGTGCGGCAAAAGGTAAATATCTCATTATGGCTGATGCCGATGACTCCTATGACTGGAGCCAGCTAGATATTTTCGTCGATGCACTGGAAAGCGGTGCAGACTTTGTTATGGGTAATCGATTTGCTGGAGGAATTGAACCAGGGGCAATGCCTCCTCTGCATCGCTATCTGGGAAATCCACTGCTTTCCGGCATAGCCAGGCTGCTTTACCACTCACCCATTCGCGATTTCCACTGTGGGATGCGGGCCTTTACCCGCGAAGCATTTCAAAAAATGGCCACTCGTTCTACCGGTATGGAATTTGCCTCTGAAATGATCATTAACGCGCACCGCGCAGGACTCATCATTCATGAAGTGCCTATCAAGCTCTATCCGGACAAACGCAACCGCCCTCCTCATTTACGTTCATTTCGTGACGGCTGGAGACATCTGCGTCTTCTCATCGCTCATGCCCCAGACAGGCTCTATTTGATCCCTGGCTTTACGCTACTACTGCTCGGAGCTATCGGCCTTGCGCTACTTGCCGCAGGCCCCATAGAAATCAACGGTTACTATTTTGGTATCCATTTCGTTGCCCTGGCGACAATGTCGACGCTTATTGGTCTTATCGCGGTCCTGTTAGGCGTGCTAGCGAAGGTCGCCATCGCCATTAACCACCCGATTGCGGAAAGCCGGGTTATCCCCTGGCTCATGCGCTCGCACCCTCTCGAGTGGCTGGTATTCAGCGGATCTGTGCTTGCCATAGCCGGTTTTTTTGCCGACCTCCTCCTTGCTTTTCACTGGATATTTACCCGTGGCTCAATGGAACAGTCGGTACACATTGTTTTTGCCATCAGCACAGCCTGCATCGCTGGAGTGCTGATGGTCCTGGCCGGATTCGTACTACAGCTCCTGCTGGACAGCCTGAACCGGCATGATTCAGATACCTCACCGCAAGGACCCGGAGTATGAAAAGAAACAGGGCCACCCCTCGAATTTGGCACACTGACTGGTTGTTGTTACGTGCACTGGCGAGACGATTACGCGAGCAAGCAGAACGTCACATTCAGCCAAATACCTTCATGATCGACTTTGGCTGCGGCGATTCCCCCTATGCTGAAATGATGCGTCAGTTGAATATTAACTATTGTGGTGCCGATCTTGATGACAGCGGTACACTCAAAATTGACCCACAGGGACGTATCCCTTTAGCTGATGGTGCCGCAGGAGCCATACTTTCCGTCCAGGTACTGGAACACGTCAGAGATCTTGATGCGTATTGCGCTGAAATTCGGCGTTTGTTAAATGATGATGGTCTCTTGTTACTCTCCACGCACGGAACCTGGCTCTATCATCCTCACCCCGAAGATCACCGCCGCTGGACCCGCACCGGTCTCATATCCGATCTTACCGATCGCGGGTTTGTGGTTGAAGAAGTCGACGCTCTGGTTGGCCCATTGGCTACAACCACCATTATTCGCCTGACAGGTTTTGCGTTTTTCATCCGTCGGCTCCCCCTCATCGGCGGCGTTCTAGCCTCAGGTCTGGCCGTCATGATGAATCTGCGCGCCATGTTCGAAGATTATGTCACGCCGGCGCAAGTACGGCATGACAACGCCTGCGTATTTTTACTTCGTGCCCGGAAAGCACCCCGATGAAAATTCGCACCTCTTTTACTTATCTCTGCATTTCTGGCTGCTGTTTCCTGGGACATAATGCCATCATGATCGTGGCGGAAAGTTTATGCGTTGCGCTCTGGTTAGCGATCCTGTTGTCTTTCGCCATCATCGCTACCGTCGGTTATATCCTGCACAGCTTATTCACGTTTAAACAGCCGCTTTCATTTGCTGGCTTTGGCCGTTATACCATCAGCATGTTGCTGAATATCCCTCTTGCCTTTATCAGCACCTGGATTTGGTATCACTGGCTGGAATTTCCGATGACCATCGCTGCGCCGCTTGCTTCGCTCTGCATGCTCGTGCTGAATTTTCTCCTTAGCCGTTGGGCTATCAGCACGTCAGGCCGCAGTAAAGCTATACAGATATGATTAACGTTCCCCTGAATCCGCACTATCAACAGAAGACGGTATCACACCATCTCGTGGTTTATCCCCATTCGATGCGTCTGGTGAGGGTCTAGCCAGTGAATATCTTGATGATAAGCCATTTCTACGAGGCACACGGCGGAGGTATTGAACGCGTTGCCGGGCATTTGTGCCGCCAGTTCGCACACCTGGGAGCGATACCGTATTGGGCAGCCAGCGCCAGCGATGCGTTACCTACCGATAATCTCAACATTATCGCGTTACGCTGCGTCGATCCGTTGGAGAAACTCACCGGTCTGCCAATGCCGTTACCTGGCCCTACAGCCATTTGCGCACTTAGCGACGCCGTACGGCGTAGCGACGTGGTGGTGATTCACGATGCGCTCTATGCCACATCAATCCTTGGTATGATGATGGCCAAACTCCACGCGAAGCCCGTCATTCTGATTCAACATATTGCTGCCATTCCTTTCAGATCACCCGTACTGCGTCTGCTTATGCGGCTGGCTAATTTGATCGTAACACGCCCGATGTTATGGGCCGCCGATGCCAGGGTATTTATTAGCGATACTGTCCGCCACGACCTGCTTGGGACCCCTGCGCGTTATCCGTATAAATTGCTGTTTAACGGGGTTGATAGCACCATTTTCTATCCCCCCGTGACTTCAGTATCCAGTCAAACTCCGCTGGCAAGATACAACCTCCCGCCTTGTGCCCGGCGCATACTATTCGTGGGTCGTTATGTTGAAAAGAAAGGGTTGTCGATACTGCACGCTCTGGCAATAACCAGACCGGAATGCCAGTTTTTACTGGCCGGAAACGGCCCACTTCGCCCCGCAGAATGGGGATTGAGCAACGTTTACGATCTTGGCGTTCAGGCCCCCCGCGCACTGGCAGAGCTTTATCGCTGTGCGGATGTTCTTCTGTTACCTGCCGTCGGAGAAGGCTATCCCCTTGTTATCCAGGAGGCAATGGCTTGTGGATTACCCATCATCTGCGGTAGCCCGGCTCACAGAGCCGATCCCGTAGCGGCAAGCTGGATACATGGTGTGAACATAGACCTCAACGAGCCACAACGTTCGGCACAGCTCTGCTCTGTCGCAATAGATAACTGCGCGCTCTCCCTCCACGAACGTGAAGCCATGATTTGTTATGCCAGAGAACATTATAGCTGGCGAAAAATGGCGCAGGAAATCATGGAGTTGGTGCTAAATGGAGATGGAGATAAAGCCAATGGCAAAGCCAGAAGATAATAAAATGGATACCTCCGGCACGCTTTTTATTGGCGCCTGCCCGCGCAGGTTAACGCTCCTCCTTGGTGTGAGTATTGCCATTAAAGTTACGCTTATTTTCGTTTTTGCCTGGCATATTCTCTTGATCATGGATGAGTTTGCCCAACTTGGCTACGCCAAGTATTTTGCTAATGGACTATTCGACACAATTCCCCCCCCTAAGGCCGTAGGGTTTGCGGTGTTTTATAAACTGGCTCACCTGATTGGGTGGGATGCGGTTTCGATCATTCTCGTCGCGCGGATGCAGACGGCACTCCTCGCTTGTGGAACCCTGCTGCTAGTCTATGCCTGCGCGCGTGCGCTGGGCGAGCAGCGCTTACGGGCGCTTTTTATTATTCTTGTTTTGCTCTGTTTTACGAATTTTATGGAGCGTATCTTCCGCACCCGTTCAGAGCCCCTGGCGCTGTTTTTCGCCCTTGCCGCCGTTCTGGTAATTCTGCGCGGCCATACGCTCAACGCAAGAAAGATTTTTATCGCCGGTATCCTGAGCGGACTGGCGTTTTTAGTTACCCAAAAATCAGCGTTCTTCAATCTGGCGCTTGGGCTTGGATTAGTGATTGACGCTACGCTGCGCAAACATTTCATCGATGCTATCGTTCGCGGCTTTTACTTAACCGCCGGTTGGTTACTTCCTGCAATTGCCTATTGCTTTATATTTGGCGGCAGCGACCCGTTACGTATCGCTGAAGGTTTGATCTTCGGTCCGGTAGAAGTGGCGGTATACAGCAGCGAAGCCTATAACGGGATTCGTGTATATGTCTTGCAAACCCTTTTAGACAATACGCTTCTCTATCTGCTCTGTTTTAGCGGCATGATAATGGCATTAAAGCGCTGGAAAACCTTGAATGAAAAAACGCGCATCGCCCTGATTTTTTCATTCGTCATTACCACGTTAGTTTTCACTCATAACCAGCCCTGGCCCTATGTGTTTATTATGGCGCTACCGTTTATATCGCTCTGGTCCCTCATCCCGCTAGATAGCCTTCTCGCCCAAAACCGCAGGCCAGCCACGAGATTATTTATCCTGGCGGTGACAACAGTAACCCTGGTTTCAAGCTACTGTCTCAATCTCAGCTACCTGAAAATTAACAATGTGCAACAACTTGAACTGGTTACCAGAGCAGAAGCACTGCTCAAACCTGACGAAAAGTATTTTGATGGTATAGGGATGCTGCCCAACAGGCTGGAGCCGACGACGCTATGGCTCGATGCCTGGTATGTTTTAAAGACACGGCGAGAAGGTAAACATTCCGAAGCCTGGCAAGTGCTGACTCAGTCCCCCCCGAAAGTCATTATATGGTCCTACCGGTTGAGTAATATCTATTCTGCTATCGCAGAAGCCATCGACAACAGCTACGTCAAGGTCGCGCCAAATATAAGATTGGCGGGGCGACAACTACACATTGGCCGTCAGGAGGAATTTAACGTACCGCTGTCCGGAAGATATCAGTTGTACAGTGAAACCGGCACCCCCGTATCAGCACAAATAAACGTGGAAGGGATCACACTCGCCCCGCCGGTTACTTTGTCGGCAGGCGCTAAAACTATCACCTTACTTAATGGTCCGGAGAAGGCGCTATTGTTGCCAGAAGGGAATTATGATGGGTTGTTCAAAGACGGAGATGATAACAAAAAACTGTTTGCCCATACGTATTACCGTTGAGCTTACAAAAAAACAGGAGATAACCCGGTCAGGTCATCTCCTGTTAAGCCGCGGTTAGCCTGCAAGAAAAAAGCGGAATGCCGGGTTATGCGTTTCGTCGTGACATTCATAGCCCAGTTCTTGCAAACGCGTTTCGAAATCCGGTTCGTGATCGCCCAGTTCAAACGCGGCCAGTACGCGGCCATAGTCTGTGCCGTGGCTGCGGTAATGGAACAACGAGATATTCCAGTGGGTCCCCAGCGTATGCAAGAACTTGAGCAGCGCGCCGGGTGATTCCGGAAATTCGAAGCTGAATAAACGTTCCTGTAGCGGTTTCGACGGACGACCGCCAACCATGTAGCGTACGTGCAGCTTCGCCATTTCGTCGTCAGAGAGGTCAACCACGCTGTAGCCACCGTCGCGCAACAGATTCAGGATCTCCGTGCGTTCTTCCATCCCCCTGCTCAACCGGACACCGACGAAAATGCAGGCGTTCTTATCATCGGCAAAGCGATAGTTAAATTCAGTGACTGAGCGACCGCCCAGCAGTTGGCAAAACTTCAGGAAGCTGCCTTTTTCTTCCGGAATGGTCACTGCCAGCAGCGCCTCACGCTGTTCGCCCAGCTCGCAACGCTCGGAAACGTAGCGCAGACCGTGGAAATTGACGTTAGCGCCGGAAAGGATATGCGCCAGACGTTCGCCGCGGATATTGTGCTGAGCGACGTACTTTTTCATTCCCGCCAGCGCCAGCGCGCCGGAAGGCTCTGCGACTGCGCGAACATCTTCGAACAGGTCTTTCATCGCCGCACATATCGCGTCGCTATCCACGGTGATGATGTCGTCGAGATATTCCTGACACAGACGGAAGGTTTCATCGCCAATGCGTTTTACCGCGACACCTTCGGCGAACAGGCCAACGCGTGGGAGATCGACCGGATGGCCCGCATCCAGCGCCGCTTTCAGACAGGCGGAGTCTTCCGCCTCCACCGCAATCACTTTGATTTGCGGCATCAATTGCTTAATCAGTACCGCCACGCCCGCCGCCAGACCGCCGCCGCCGACCGGTACAAATACACGATCAAGATGCGCATCCTGCTGCAGCAGTTCCAGCGCCAGCGTCCCCTGACCGGCAATCACCATCGGATGATCGAATGGCGGAACCCAGGTAAAACCCTGCTGCTGCGACAGTTCAATCGCTTTCGCTTTCGCTTCATCAAAGTTTGCGCCATGCAGCAGCACTTCGCCGCCAAACCCGCGAACGGCATCGACTTTGATATCGGCCGTCGCAACAGGCATCACGATCAGCGCCTTCACGCCCAGACGAGCGGAGGAAAACGCCACGCCCTGGGCATGGTTGCCTGCAGAAGCGGTGATTACCCCGTGAGCTTTTTGCGCCTCGGTCAGCCCTGCCATCATCGCGTAAGCGCCTCGAAGCTTGAAGCTGTGAACGGGCTGCCGGTCTTCGCGCTTCACGAGGATCACGTTATCAAGGCGCGATGAGAGCTTTTCCATTTTTTGTAACGGCGTCACCTGCGCCGCTTCGTATACCGGCGCGCGGAGCACCGCACGCAGATATTCTGCCCCTTCCGGGGCTGCTGACAGAGGTTGTGATTCGGCCATCATCAGCCTCCCAGTTTCGATTTATCGCGGACCGCGCCTTTATCGGCGCTGGTCGCCAGGCTGGCATAGGCGCGCAGCGCAAACGACACCTGACGCTGACGATTTTTCGGAGTCCACGCTTTGTCGCCGCGTGCTTCCTGAGCTTCACGACGCGCAGCAATTTCCGCATCACTCAGTTGCAGTTGAATGCCACGGTTTGGAATATCGATAGCAATCATGTCACCGTCTTCAATGATCGCGATATTGCCGCCGCTGGCCGCTTCCGGCGAAACGTGACCAATGGAGAGGCCAGAGGTGCCGCCAGAGAAACGACCGTCGGTAACCAGTGCGCACGCTTTGCCGAGGCCCATCGACTTGAGGAAGGTGGTCGGGTAGAGCATTTCCTGCATCCCCGGTCCGCCTTTCGGCCCTTCGTAGCGGATCACGACCACATCGCCTGCCACCACTTTGCCGCCGAGGATCGCGTCAACCGCCTCATCCTGGCTTTCATACACTTTGGCCGGGCCAGTGAACTTCAGAATACTGTCATCCACGCCGGCGGTTTTGACGATGCAGCCATTTTCCGCGAAGTTTCCGTAAAGTACCGCCAGACCGCCATCTTTGCTGTAGGCATGTTCCAGCGAACGGATACAACCTTCAGCGCGATCGTCATCCAGCGAGTCCCAGCGGCAATCCTGCGAGAACGCTTCTGTAGTACGAATACCCGCAGGGCCTGCGCGGAACATCTGCTTCACGGCGTCATCTTGCGTCACCGTGATGTCATACTGCTCAAGGGTTTGCGGCAACGTCAACCCCAGCACGTTCTTCACGTCCCGGTTCAACAGGCCCGCACGATCCAGCTCGCCCAGAATCCCCAGCACCCCGCCCGCACGGTGAACATCTTCCATATGGTATTTCTGCGTACTCGGCGCCACTTTGCACAGCTGCGGCACTTTACGGGAAAGTTTGTCGATATCACTCATTGTGAAATCGATCTCCGCTTCCTGCGCCGCCGCCAGTAAGTGCAGAACGGTATTGGTGGAACCGCCCATCGCGATATCCAGCGTCATGGCGTTCTCAAACGCTGCCTTGCTGGCTATGCTGCGCGGCAGCGCGGAGGCGTCATCCTGCTCGTAGTAACGTTTAGTCAGCTCAACAATGCGTTTACCGGCATTGAGGAACAACTGTTTACGGTCGGCGTGAGTCGCCAACAGCGAACCGTTACCCGGCTGTGACAGGCCCAACGCTTCGGTCAGACAGTTCATCGAGTTCGCGGTAAACATCCCGGAACAGGAGCCACAGGTCGGACAGGCGGAACGTTCAACCTGATTACTCTGATCGTCAGAGACTTTCGGGTCCGCGCCCTGGATCATGGCATCGACCAGATCGAGCTTGATGATTTTATCAGACAGCTTGGTTTTCCCGGCTTCCATCGGACCGCCGGAAACGAAGATCACCGGAATGTTCAGACGCAGGGAAGCCATCAGCATCCCTGGGGTGATTTTGTCGCAGTTGGAGATACAGACCATTGCATCGGCACAATGGGCATTCACCATGTACTCCACCGAATCTGCGATCAGCTCGCGCGATGGCAGTGAATAAAGCATCCCCCCGTGACCCATAGCGATACCATCATCCACGGCAATGGTATTGAACTCTTTCGCCACGCCGCCGGACGCTTCAATCTGTTCAGCGACCAGTTTACCGAGATCGCGCAGGTGCACGTGTCCTGGCACAAACTGGGTGAATGAGTTCACGACGGCAATGATCGGTTTGCCAAAATCGGCATCCGTCATTCCGGTTGCGCGCCACAGCGCGCGGGCTCCTGCCATATTGCGGCCATGAGTGGTGGTAGCGGAACGGTACTTAGGCATGCGTTATTTACTCCTGGTGTCTGTAAAACGGGACGGTGCGTGCCGTCCCATTTATCTTTAATTATGAATTTACCTGATCCAACCAGCCCCATTTGTCCTCGGTTTCACCGGTAAACAGGCCGAAGAACGCTTGCTGGATGCGTTTGGTGACTGGACCACAGCGGCCTTCTCCCACCTGAATGCCGTCAACACTGCGAACCGGGGTGATTTCCGCCGCGGTACCAGACATGAAGACTTCATCCGCCAGATACAGGGATTCGCGGGACAGAACCTGCTCGCGCACTTCAATACCCAGTTCTTTCGCCAGTTTAATGATGGCGTCACGGGTGATCCCCGGCAACGCGGAAGAGGTAAACGGCGGGGTAAACAGCACACCGTCTTTCACTTCAAACAGGTTTTCACCAGCGCCTTCGGAGATGTAACCATTCACATCCAGCGCAATACCTTCCTGATAGCCATGACGACGTGCTTCGCTACCCACCAGAAGTGACGAAAGGTAGTTACCGCCCGCTTTTGCGGCGGTCGGGATAGTGTTAGGTGCGGCACGGTTCCACGAGGAAACCATTGCATCGATCCCTTGTTCCAGCGCTTCAGCGCCCAGGTACGCGCCCCACGGGAACGCAGCGATAATGACGTCGGTGGTGTATCCCGGAGGCGGGTTCACGCCCATGCCTACATCGCCAACAAACACCAGCGGGCGAATATAAGCGCTGGTCAGGTTGTTTTTACGGATCACCTCACGGCAGGCTTCCATCAACTCATCCACGCTCTGAGAGACCGGGAAACGATAAATTTTGGCTGAGTCATGCAGGCGTTGCATATGTTCACGATGACGGAACACCACCGGGCCTTTGTGCGAGTCATAGCAACGGATGCCTTCAAAGACAGACGTACCGTAGTGCAGCGCGTGGGACATCACGTGAACTTTCGCGTCTTCCCAACGAACCATCTCGCCATTGAACCAAATGTAATCAGCTTTTTTCGTCGTCATTTCTTCTTCCTGTCACGCTTACGCGCGGATTTGTTGTGATGTTGTTGTGCTCTGGCAGATGGCAACATGTGCCACATCCACCAGCTTACTTAACTGACTAAACAGTAAGTCGACCGACCGTGGACTGGCAACGGTCAATTCGATATTTATATTCTGCGCGTCACGGGCGGCTTCCATATTCATGGCACATACCTGAAAACCACGATGGCGTACCACACGTAAAACACGTTCCAGCGTTTCCGGGTTAAAGCGAGCCTCTACGGCGACCTGATGTTGCATCATGATAATTTCTCCAGCATTTCAGCGTTGCTGGCGCCAGGCGGCACCAGTGGCCAGACATTCTCAAGTTCGTCGATTGAGACATGAAGCAGGTATGGCCCGTCGCTGTTCAGCAGGGTATCGAGCGCCGCTTCAACCTGGTCTTTTCGGGTGATGTGTTGGCCAGGGATGCCGAAGGCGCTGGCTAACGTGAGGAAATCGGGGTTATCGGTTAAGGTGGTTTCGCTATATCGTTCCTGGAAAAACAGCTGCTGCCATTGTCGAACCATACCTAACCGTTGGTTATCCAGTAAAACGATCTTCAACGGTAACTGCTTACGTTTTACGGTGCCCAGCTCCTGAACATTCATCATGAAGGAGCCGTCACCGGAGATACAGATAACGGTGTCGTCCGGTCGCGCAACCTGCGCCCCAACGGCAGCCGGTAAACCAAAGCCCATCGTGCCTAAGCCGCTGGAGGTGATGAAATTCTCCGGGCGACTGTAGGTCATATGTTGTGCAGACCACATCTGATGCTGACCGACATCCGTCGTTACAACACAGTTGGCAGGCTTACGCTCCGACAGCTGTTTCAGCAGCAGCGGCGCGTAGATGGCCTCCCCTGGATGATCGTAGCGCCAGGTGTGGTCAGTACGCAGTTCCGCATTACGCTGACGCCATTCATCGATGTCGACCGGTTGTTGCAGCGCAGGCAGCAGTGCATTCAAATCGCCCTGCAAGGTGACATGCGCCCGGCGCAGTTTGTTCAGTTCAGCCGGATCGATATCCATGTGGATAACACTGGCATGGGGCGCGAAAGTATCCAGTTTGCCGGTCACCCGGTCATCAAAACGTGCACCTACGGCAATCAACAAATCACATTCCTGCACGGCAAAATTCGCGGCTTTGGTGCCATGCATGCCCAGCATCCCCAGATAGTAGGGATAATCCGCCTCAACAGCCCCCAGGCCTTTCAGCGTGCAGGTCACCGGCATTTGCGTTACCGCAATAAACTCACGCAGCGCCGGAACCGCCTGCGCCATCCCTACGCCTCCTCCCACATACAGCATCGGTTTTTGCGCCTGAGCCAGCATGTTACGCGCCTGCTCTACGTCAGCCTGAGGGAAAACTGCCGCGTTATCGACGGTCGTGAAATACGGTTCCAGCGCCCCGGTGGCTAACTGGATATCTTTCGGGATATCAACCAGAACCGGACCCGGACGACCCGTGTTAGCGACCTCAAACGCCTCCGCCATGATGCGTGGCAGCTCTTCCAGAGACTGCACCAGGAAACTGTGCTTGGTGCAGGCCAACGACAACCCCAGTACGTCCACTTCCTGAAACGCATCAGTGCCGATGAACGGCGCAGCAACCTGCCCGGTGATCGCGACAACAGGGACCGAATCTAACAGCGCATCTGCAAGTCCGGTGATCAGGTTGGTTGCCCCCGGACCAGAAGTAGCGATGCAGACCCCCGTTTTACCGGTGGAACGGGCATAGCCAATGGCTGCGATCGCGGCCCCCTGTTCGTGTCGGCACAGCAGGTGTTCCACGCCACCGTCGTACAACGCATCGTAGACCGGCATAATTGCGCCACCGGGATAGCCGAATACGGTGTCGACCCCCTGTGCACGCAACGCATGTACCACCCACTGTGCTCCATTCATAGTTAGTTCCCCGTCATAAATCTGAAGAAACAGAATTTTATGCTGTTATTCATTTTCTGCTCCTCTGTTGTGTTTTTAAGGTCAAAAAAAACCCCCGGACCTTTCGGTGCGGGGGTCTTAGTTCGTTAAGGCTTGATTTTTAAGCCTTTCCTCGTCCAAGTGCAGCCCCGCACGGTGGGATAATAATCACCACCACGCTAATCACGACCAGGCTAATCACTCGTAGAAGGGCTGTCATTTTTGTCTTTTCTGGCATCTTGTTCGAAGGAATGCCTAAAGAGTTACCATAGATTTCGCCAATAGCACAAGATTTTTTTCTTTTCATTTTTCTGACTCAGCTAACGGATTAAAGAAAACCCCTTGTTTTATATACAAAAACCAGGAATTGAAAAAAATTCACTTTCTGAACGGAAGTAAACCCCTTTTTCATAACATCGCAGGAGAGGAAAACGGATTGCGAGCGCCCTTCCAAAAAAAGAGAACACGTAAACTAATTGCATTAAAAGTGCGGAATCTTCTGCGAATAAACATTATTTAGCAATGATCTTGCAGAGAGGAAATTAGACATAATAGTGGCATCTGGAGGGGCTATGTCACTGTCAATTGTTCATACACGCGCTGCGCTGGGTGTCAATGCACCGGCGATTACTATCGAAGTGCATATCAGCAACGGTTTACCCGGTTTAACACTGGTGGGGTTACCAGAAACGACCGTCAAAGAGGCGCGCGACCGGGTACGCAGCGCGATCATTAATAGCGGATATGACTTTCCCGCAAAGAAAATCACCATCAATCTCGCCCCTGCCGATCTTCCCAAAGAGGGCGGGAGATATGATTTACCTATTGCTGTGGCGCTTCTGGTTGCCTCTGAGCAGCTTACAACCCATAAACTCGACCAATATGAGTTAGTGGGTGAATTAGCGCTTACAGGTGTGTTACGCGGCGTTCCCGGCGCCATATCCAGCGCAACCGAGGCGATACGGGTGGGAAGGGGCATTATCGTGGCAAAAGAGAACGAAAACGAAGTCGGGCTGATTGAGGGTGAAGGATGTCTGGTTGCCGATCATCTACAAGCTGTCTGTGCCTTCCTGGAAGGAAAACATGACCTTAGCCATCCTGTTGTTAACAACGACACTATCAGTGTGTCATCTGATGATCTCAGCGATATTATTGGTCAGGAGCAAGGGAAGCGCAGCCTTGAGATCACCGCCGCAGGTGGCCACAATCTGCTATTAGTTGGCCCACCGGGTACGGGGAAAACGATGCTTGCCAGCCGTCTTAATGGCCTGTTGCCGGCATTAAGTAACGAAGAAGCCCTGGAAAGCGCCGCTATCCTCAGTCTGGTTAACTCGACTAGCGTGCAAAAGTTATGGAAACAACGACCTTTTCGCTCACCACACCACAGCGCATCCCTGACCGCCATGGTTGGTGGCGGAACTATCCCCGCACCAGGCGAAATTTCTTTGGCACACAACGGCATACTGTTTCTTGATGAGCTGCCTGAGTTTGAACGACGCACATTAGATGCTCTACGTGAACCGATAGAGTCTGGTCAGATCCACCTTTCGCGTACGCGCGCTAAGATCACCTATCCTGCGCGCTTTCAATTGGTAGCGGCAATGAATCCCAGTCCCACCGGTCATTATCAGGGCAACCATAACCGCAATACACCTGAACAGACATTACGCTATCTCAGTCGGCTATCGGGCCCCTTTCTGGACCGCTTTGATCTTTCTCTTGAGATCCCTCTCCCACCGCCAGGCATACTCAGCCAGCCCGGTGTAAAGGGAGAAAACAGCTTTACGGTTAAACAGCGGGTCATTGGTGCGCGGGAACGTCAGCATAAACGCCAGGGCAAATTGAATGCACACCTGCAAAACAGGGAGATACGTGAACACTGCCCATTAGCAGATGAAGACGCGCAGTGGCTTGAAGAGACCCTCCTCCATCTTGGATTGTCTATACGCGCCTGGCAGCGGTTATTAAAGGTATCGAGGACTATTGCCGATCTCGCGCAAGCCGAACACATTTCACGAAGACACTTGCAGGAAGCGGTCAGTTACCGGGCGATAGATCGTCTGCTTGCTCACCTGCAGAAACAACTGACATAAAAAAAGGGCCTTCGCCCTTTTTTTATTAGTCATCAGACTCTGTGTAGTCCTCAGCACCTTCCATCTGCGGTTTACCGCCGGACAGGGTATGGAAACGTTTTGGACGCTTGATACGCGTCATATATTTGGACCAGACGCGTTCCGCTTCGGTCACTGGCTCACGTTCACCACGACATACCGCAACAAAGAGCTTCTCTTCTTCGGTAACCGGCTCGCGTTTTCCGAGATCCAGCTCGTTGAAGGCATAACCGTGACGTTCAAGCAGTTGCGCCTCTTTGATGGTGAAATCACCATGACGAGAGAATCCGCGTGGATAATATTTGTTGTCGAAATATCGATTAGTCGTCGTAAAGCTTTCCGCCATCCTGCACGCTCCTAATTCTTTGGCCGATCTATTTATGGCGCGGAGTATTAGTTACGCTTGACAGAGTGTAAAACAAAACATTTAAATCATAACGACAAATAATTTTGCGGAGAGCACTGTGGATACGGAATTGTTAAAAACTTTCCTGGAAGTTAGCCGAACGCGCCACTTTGGCCGGGCTGCGGAAGCGCTCTACCTGACTCAGTCGGCGGTAAGCTTTCGCATCAGACAGTTGGAAAATCAACTGGGTGTGAATCTTTTTACCCGCCACAGAAATAATATCCGTTTAACGGCGGCCGGCGAGAAGCTTCTGCCCTATGCGGAAACGCTAATGAATACTTGGCAGGCAGCACGTAAAGAGGTCGCCCATACATCCAGACATAATGAATTTTCAATCGGTGCCAGCGCCTCTCTGTGGGAGTGCATGCTCAACGGCTGGTTGGGACGCTTGTATCAGTCACAAGAGCCCCAGAACGGTCTGCAATTCGAAGCCCGTATTGCGCAGCGCCAGTCCCTGGTAAAACAGTTGCATGAACGTCAGCTTGATCTGCTTATCACCACAGAAGCCCCAAAAATGGATGAATTTAGCAGTCAATTACTGGGGTATTTCACCCTGGCGTTATATTGCGCCAGCCCCTCAACGATGAAAGAGGCTCTGAATTATCTGCGCCTGGAGTGGGGGCCAGACTTTCAACAAAACGAAGTGGGATTGATTGCTGCCGATGAAGTCCCGGTACTCACCACCAGTTCTGCTGAACTGGCCAGACAGCAACTTCATGCTCTGAACGGCTGCACATGGTTACCCACACGTTGGGCAAAAGAGAAAGGAGGTTTGCATACTGTTGCAGACAGCGCAACGCTTTCGCGTCCGTTATACGCTATTTGGCTGCAAAATAGTGATAAACATGTACTGATCAAAGATCTTCTAAAGATAGATGTACTGGGAGAATAAGCAGAAATGAGATTGGCAAGGATGCCAGAAAAGGAAGAGATCGGTATCTGGAGGCGCGTTTTACAGACAAAAAAAATCCTTAGCAGATGCTAAGGATTATTTTCTGGCAGGGGCGGAGAGACTCGAACTCCCAACACCCGGTTTTGGAGACCGGTGCTCTACCAATTGAACTACGCCCCTAATTAGGGTGGCGGAACGGACGGGACTCGAACCCGCGACCCCCTGCGTGACAGGCAGGTATTCTAACCAACTGAACTACCGCTCCACCGAATTTTTCTACAACCACTGATTTTTACATCAGTTTACTGCTTAATTTTATGCCTGGCAGTTCCCTACTCTCGCATGGGGAGACCCCACACTACCATCGGCGCTACGGCGTTTCACTTCTGAGTTCGGCATGGGGTCAGGTGGGACCACCGCGCTAAAGCCGCCAGGCAAATTCTTGCTGCTCTGTACGCAATATTTTATCGCATCAGCTGCGTTGACTGCATTCGCCAACGTCAGTCACATACCTGTGTATGCTCCTTCCGTCGCTTCATTTGCCGCCTTGCCGCTGCGCAAACTATTGCGCACTACAATCTGGTATCAATGCTGAAAATTCTCTCAATCCGCCAAAACATCTTCGGCGTTGTAAGGTTAAGCCTCACGGTTCATTAGTACCGGTTAGCTCAACGCATCGCTGCGCTTACACACCCGGCCTATCAACGTCGTCGTCTTCAACGTTCCTTCAGGACCCTTAAAGGGTCAGGGAGAACTCATCTCGGGGCAAGTTTCGTGCTTAGATGCTTTCAGCACTTATCTCTTCCGCATTTAGCTACCGGGCAGTGCCATTGGCATGACAACCCGAACACCAGTGATGCGTCCACTCCGGTCCTCTCGTACTAGGAGCAGCCCCCCTCAATTCTCCAGCGCCCACGGCAGATAGGGACCGAACTGTCTCACGACGTTCTAAACCCAGCTCGCGTACCACTTTAAATGGCGAACAGCCATACCCTTGGGACCTACTTCAGCCCCAGGATGTGATGAGCCGACATCGAGGTGCCAAACACCGCCGTCGATATGAACTCTTGGGCGGTATCAGCCTGTTATCCCCGGAGTACCTTTTATCCGTTGAGCGATGGCCCTTCCATTCAGAACCACCGGATCACTAAGACCTGCTTTCGCACCTGCTCGCGCCGTCACGCTCGCAGTCAAGCTAGCTTATGCCTTTGCACTAACCTCCTGATGTCCGACCAGGATTAGCTAACCTTCGTGCTCCTCCGTTACTCTTTAGGAGGAGACCGCCCCAGTCAAACTACCCACCAGACACTGTCCGCAACCCGGATTACGGGCCCACGTTAGAACACCAGCCATTAAAGGGTGGTATTTCAAGGACGGCTCCACACGAACTGGCGTCCGCGCTTCAAAGCCTCCCACCTATCCTACACATCAAGGACCAGTGTTCAGTGTCAAGCTATAGTAAAGGTTCACGGGGTCTTTCCGTCTTGCCGCGGGTACACTGCATCTTCACAGCGAGTTCAATTTCACTGAGTCTCGGGTGGAGACAGCCTGGCCATCATTACGCCATTCGTGCAGGTCGGAACTTACCCGACAAGGAATTTCGCTACCTTAGGACCGTTATAGTTACGGCCGCCGTTTACCGGGGCTTCGATCAAGAGCTTCTCCTTACGGATAACCCCATCAATTAACCTTCCGGCACCGGGCAGGCGTCACACCGTATACGTCCACTTTCGTGTTTGCACAGTGCTGTGTTTTTAATAAACAGTTGCAGCCAGCTGGTATCTTCGACTGATTTCAGCTCCACGAGTAAATCGCTTCACCTACATATCAGCGTGCCTTCTCCCGAAGTTACGGCACCATTTTGCCTAGTTCCTTCACCCGAGTTCTCTCAAGCGCCTTGGTATTCTCTACCTGACCACCTGTGTCGGTTTGGGGTACGATCTGATGTTACCTGATGCTTAGAGGCTTTTCCTGGAAGCAGGGCATTTGTCACTTCAGCACCGTAGTGCCTCGTCATCACGCCTCAGTGTTAAAGTGAACCGGATTTACCTGGAACACACACCTACACGCTTAAACCGGGACAACCGTCGCCCGGCCAACATAGCCTTCTCCGTCCCCCCTTCGCAGTAACACCTGGTACAGGAATATTAACCTGTTTCCCATCGACTACGCCTTTCGGCCTCGCCTTAGGGGTCGACTCACCCTGCCCCGATTAACGTTGGACAGGAACCCTTGGTCTTCCGGCGAGCGGGCTTTTCACCCGCTTTATCGTTACTTATGTCAGCATTCGCACTTCTGATACCTCCAGCATGCCTCACAGCACACCTTCACAGGCTTACAGAACGCTCCCCTACCCAACAACACTTAGTGTCGCTGCCGCAGCTTCGGTGCATGGTTTAGCCCCGTTACATCTTCCGCGCAGGCCGACTCGACCAGTGAGCTATTACGCTTTCTTTAAATGATGGCTGCTTCTAAGCCAACATCCTGGCTGTCTGAGCCTTCCCACATCGTTTCCCACTTAACCATGACTTTGGGACCTTAGCTGGCGGTCTGGGTTGTTTCCCTCTTCACGACGGACGTTAGCACCCGCCGTGTGTCTCCCGTGATAACATTCTCCGGTATTCGCAGTTTGCATCGGGTTGGTAAGCCGGGATGGCCCCCTAGCCGAAACAGTGCTCTACCCCCGGAGATGAATTCACGAGGCGCTACCTAAATAGCTTTCGGGGAGAACCAGCTATCTCCCGGTTTGATTGGCCTTTCACCCCCAGCCACAAGTCATCCGCTAATTTTTCAACATTAGTCGGTTCGGTCCTCCAGTTAGTGTTACCCAACCTTCAACCTGCCCATGGCTAGATCACCGGGTTTCGGGTCTATACCCTGCAACTTAACGCCCAGTTAAGACTCGGTTTCCCTTCGGCTCCCCTATTCGGTTAACCTTGCTACAGAATATAAGTCGCTGACCCATTATACAAAAGGTACGCAGTCACCCCATTAAAGAGGCTCCCACTGCTTGTACGTACACGGTTTCAGGTTCTTTTTCACTCCCCTCGCCGGGGTTCTTTTCGCCTTTCCCTCACGGTACTGGTTCACTATCGGTCAGTCAGGAGTATTTAGCCTTGGAGGATGGTCCCCCCATATTCAGACAGGATACCACGTGTCCCGCCCTACTCATCGAGCTCACAACACATGCAATTTTGTGTACGGGGCTGTCACCCTGTATCGCCGGCCTTTCCAGACCGTTCCACTACCACACATGCTGATTCAGGCTCTGGGCTGCTCCCCGTTCGCTCGCCGCTACTGGGGGAATCTCGGTTGATTTCTTTTCCTCGGGGTACTTAGATGTTTCAGTTCCCCCGGTTCGCCTCGTTAACCTATGGATTCAGTTAACGATAGTGCAACGAATTGCACTGGGTTTCCCCATTCGGACATCGCCGGTTATAACGGTTCATATCACCTTACCGACGCTTTTCGCAGATTAGCACGTCCTTCATCGCCTCTGACTGCCAGGGCATCCACCGTGTACGCTTAGTCGCTTAACCTCACAACCCGAAGATGTTTCACTTCTGATTGCGAAAATTTGAGAGACTCGAACACACCATTCACAGTGTGTCGTTTCAATTTTCAGCTTGATCCAGATTTTTAAAGAGCAAATATCTCAAACATGACTCGCTGAGTCAGTTTTGAGATACAAAGGCCGGCGACTTTCACTCACACAAACCAGCAAGTGGCGTCCCCTAGGGGATTCGAACCCCTGTTACCGCCGTGAAAGGGCGGTGTCCTGGGCCTCTAGACGAAGGGGACACTGAAGTCTGCTTCGGCAAGACGCCTTGCTTTTTACTTTTCATCAGACAATCTGTGTGGGCACTACAAAGGCAGGTTCTTTAAGGTAAGGAGGTGATCCAACCGCAGGTTCCCCTACGGTTACCTTGTTACGACTTCACCCCAGTCATGAATCACAAAGTGGTAAGCGCCCTCCCGAAGGTTAAGCTACCTACTTCTTTTGCAACCCACTCCCATGGTGTGACGGGCGGTGTGTACAAGGCCCGGGAACGTATTCACCGTGGCATTCTGATCCACGATTACTAGCGATTCCGACTTCATGGAGTCGAGTTGCAGACTCCAATCCGGACTACGACATACTTTATGAGGTCCGCTTGCTCTCGCGAGGTCGCTTCTCTTTGTATATGCCATTGTAGCACGTGTGTAGCCCTGGTCGTAAGGGCCATGATGACTTGACGTCATCCCCACCTTCCTCCAGTTTATCACTGGCAGTCTCCTTTGAGTTCCCGGCCGGACCGCTGGCAACAAAGGATAAGGGTTGCGCTCGTTGCGGGACTTAACCCAACATTTCACAACACGAGCTGACGACAGCCATGCAGCACCTGTCTCACAGTTCCCGAAGGCACCAAGGCATCTCTGCCAAGTTCTGTGGATGTCAAGACCAGGTAAGGTTCTTCGCGTTGCATCGAATTAAACCACATGCTCCACCGCTTGTGCGGGCCCCCGTCAATTCATTTGAGTTTTAACCTTGCGGCCGTACTCCCCAGGCGGTCTATTTAACGCGTTAGCTCCGGAAGCCACGCCTCAAGGGCACAACCTCCAAATAGACATCGTTTACGGCGTGGACTACCAGGGTATCTAATCCTGTTTGCTCCCCACGCTTTCGCACCTGAGCGTCAGTCTTCGTCCAGGGGGCCGCCTTCGCCACCGGTATTCCTCCAGATCTCTACGCATTTCACCGCTACACCTGGAATTCTACCCCCCTCTACGAGACTCAAGCCTGCCAGTTTCGAATGCAGTTCCCAGGTTGAGCCCGGGGATTTCACATCCGACTTGACAGACCGCCTGCGTGCGCTTTACGCCCAGTAATTCCGATTAACGCTTGCACCCTCCGTATTACCGCGGCTGCTGGCACGGAGTTAGCCGGTGCTTCTTCTGCGGGTAACGTCAATGGCTAAGGTTATTAACCTTAACCCCTTCCTCCCCGCTGAAAGTACTTTACAACCCGAAGGCCTTCTTCATACACGCGGCATGGCTGCATCAGGCTTGCGCCCATTGTGCAATATTCCCCACTGCTGCCTCCCGTAGGAGTCTGGACCGTGTCTCAGTTCCAGTGTGGCTGGTCATCCTCTCAGACCAGCTAGGGATCGTCGCCTTGGTGAGCCGTTACCTCACCAACTAGCTAATCCCATCTGGGCACATCCGATGGCAAGAGGCCCGAAGGTCCCCCTCTTTGGTCTTGCGACATTATGCGGTATTAGCTACCGTTTCCAGTAGTTATCCCCCTCCATCGGGCAGTTTCCCAGACATTACTCACCCGTCCGCCACTCGTCAGCAAAGCAGCAAGCTGCTTCCTGTTACCGTTCGACTTGCATGTGTTAGGCCTGCCGCCAGCGTTCAATCTGAGCCATGATCAAACTCTTCAATTTAAGTTTGATGCTCTTAGAATTAAACGTCGTAATGAATTACGTGTTCACTCTTTGAGACTTGGTATTCATTTTTCGTCTTGCGACGTTAAGAATCCATGTCACTCTGAGTGCCCACACAGATTGTCTGATAAATTGTTAAAGAGCAGTGCCGCTTCGCTTTTTCTCAGCGGCGCGGGGTGTGCATAATACGCTTTCCCGCTTCAGAGTCAAGCATTTATTTCGCTTTTCTCTGTCGGTGTTCATCACTGGTTTTCACCGGAGAACCCCGCTGACCCGGCGGCTTGCGTGCCGTTGTTCCGTGTCAGTGGAGGCGCATTATAGGGAGTTATTTCGGGCTGACAAGGGGAAATTTAAAATAATTTTCCGAGTGTTCTTTTTTTCACCAAAACCGGTATTAACGTGCCATAAAATAAGCGTTTTGCTGTTTTTGCAGCCGCAATCACACTTCCTGGTGGCATACTAATGAGTAAGAAAAAGATAAAGGACAAAGAGTCATGCCTTTAAGCGCACAACAGTTGGCTGCACAGAAAAACCTTTCCTATGTCCTGGCTGAGAAGCTGGCGCAGCAGATCCTCAAAGGTGCATATGCCCCTGGCGCCATTCTTCCTGGCGAAATTGAGCTTGGCGAACAGTTTGGTGTGAGTCGGACCGCCGTTCGGGAAGCAGTTAAAACATTAACGGCCAAAGGGATGGTGCTGCCGCGCCCTCGCATTGGCACCCGAGTGATGCCACAGGCAAACTGGAACTTCCTCGATCAGGAATTACTCACCTGGTGGATGACTGAAGAGAATTTTCAGCAGGTTATTGAACACTTTCTGGTGATGCGTATCAGCCTGGAGCCTCAGGCGTGCTCGCTGGCGGCAACAATCGGTACCGCAGAACAAAAAGCGCATCTGAATACATTAATGGAAGAGATGGTGGCGCTGAAAAAAAACTTTAAGCGCGAACGCTGGATTGAAGTGGACATGGCCTGGCATGAGCACATTTATGAAATGAGCGCGAACCCGTTCTTAACCTCTTTTGCCTCGTTGTTTCATTCTGTCTACCATACCTATTTTAATTCAATTACTTACAACACCGTTGTGAAGCTGGATTTGCATCAGGCGATTGTCGATGCCATTGCACAAAGCGACGGTGACGGCGCGTTTAAGGCCTGTCAGGCGCTACTGTTCGCCCCAAATGAACGTCCAGAAAATAACCAGGATTGTGCATGACCAACAAAAAAGCACGCAGTATGGCCGGATTGCCGTGGATAGCGGCAATGGCTTTCTTCATGCAGGCACTGGACGCCACTATTCTAAATACCGCTTTACCCGCCATTGCCCAGAGTCTCAATCGCTCCCCACTGGCAATGCAGTCCGCAATTATCAGTTATACCCTGACGGTAGCCATGCTAATTCCGGTGAGCGGATGGCTGGCCGATCGCTTTGGTACCCGACGCGTATTCATGATCGCTGTGAGCTTGTTCACGCTCGGCTCACTCGCCTGTGCGCTTTCAAGTACGTTACCGGAGTTGGTTATCTTTCGCGTGATTCAGGGGATTGGTGGCGCAATGATGATGCCCGTTGCTCGCCTGGCATTATTAAGAGCTTACCCACGCAGTGAACTGCTGCCGGTGCTGAATTTTGTGACGATGCCTGGACTGGTCGGCCCCATTCTGGGTCCCGTACTGGGAGGCGTTCTGGTCACCTGGGCCAGTTGGCACTGGATTTTCCTGATCAATATTCCGATAGGAATCGCCGGTATTTTATATGCGCGCAAATATATGCCGAACTTCACCACCCCTCGGCGCAAATTTGATATGACTGGCTTCTTTCTTTTCGGCCTGAGTCTGGTGCTCTTTTCCAGCGGGATGGAGTTATTTGGCGAGAAAATTGTCGCCACCTGGATAGCACTGACCATTATTCTGCTGAGTATTGTGTTACTGCTGGCTTATATTCGTCATGCGCGACGCCATCCCACCCCGCTTATTTCGTTGTCACTATTTAAGACGCGCACTTTCTCCGTCGGCATTTCCGGTAACCTGGCAACCCGTCTGGGAACAGGATGTGTGCCGTTCCTGATGCCATTGATGCTACAGGTAGGATTTGGCTTTCCGGCGCTGATTGCCGGTTGCATGATGGCGCCCACCGCGCTGGGTTCAATACTGGCGAAGTCGATGGTGACGCAGGTACTGCGCCGTCTGGGTTATCGAACCACCCTGGTGGGCATTACGGTCTTTATCGGATTGATGATTGCGCAGTTTTCTCTGCAATCTCCCGCCATGCCCGTCTGGATGTTGATTCTGCCGTTATTCATTCTCGGGATGGCGATGTCGACGCAATTCACCGCAATGAACACCATTACGCTGGCCGATCTGACCGATGATAACGCCAGCAGTGGCAACAGCGTACTGGCCGTTACGCAACAACTGTCCATCAGTTTAGGGGTAGCGATAAGCGCGGCGGTGTTACGCATCTATGAAGGGATGGAAGGAACCAATACGGTCGAACAGTTCCACTACACCTTTATAACGATGGGTGCGATTACGATCGTGTCAGCCCTGATGTTCATGTTGCTGAGAGCCAAAGATGGCCGCAACCTGATCAAAGAGCGACACAAACCTACACGGAACCCCGCGCCATCAAAACAGGAGTAAGTTGCAAACGCTGCTGTTGTAGGGCGGGTTGCGCCATCCGATGAATCAGAACATCGATGGCCAGCTCACCCAGTTCATCTTTCGGCTGATGAATCGTGGTAAGCGGCGGCGTCATGTAACGCGCCAGTTCGATGTCATCGTAGCCAATCACCGCCATGTCCTGCGGAATTCGCAATCCGGCCTGGTACAACGCCTGATAGGCGCCGACGGCCATGGCATCATTGCCGGTAAACACAGCGTGGGGCCGATGTTGATGCGAAAGCAGTTTCTGCATGGCCTCAAACCCACCGCCAAATTCAAAATCACCGGTAATTTCGTAACCGTCCGGGATATCCAGTCCGGCACGCTTCATCGCTGCGCGATACCCTTCCAGACGCAATCGCGCCGGGGTTTTATCCAATGGCCCGGTAATGCAGGCGATACGGGTAAAGCCTTTATCAATCAAATGCTGTGTAGCCAGGTCGCCGCCAAGCAACGAGTTATCCTGAATAAGATCGCTATCCCCATCGCCATCAAAAGGCGACCAGTCCATCATAACAGTAGGGATAGAAGGATAGCGCTGCATGATCTCACGCGATGGCTGGTGTGTTTCGGTACAGAGCAACAATAAACCATCCACCCGCTTTTGCATCAGGGTTTCCAGATTACGGTTCATGCGCTGCTCATCGCCTTCAGTATTGCATAACACCAGGCTATAGCCGCGTTCAAAACAGCTGCGCTCAACGCCACGCACCAGTTCGGAATAAAAGGGGTTGGTACTCGCTGTAATCAGCATGCCGATGGTGCGCGTCTGATTCAGCTTCAGGCTGCGCGCCAGCGCAGAAGGGGCGTAATTTAATGACTTGATCGCCGCATCGACTTTTTGAGTTATCGCTTCACTGACAAAGCGATCCTTATTAATGACATGCGAAACGGTTGAAGTGGAAACGCCCGCCAGGCGGGCAACATCCTTCATGGTAGCCAAGCGTTACCTCTGCTGACCTAAAAACGCCTCAATTTCTTCACGCCACGGCACGGAAGGCTGTGCTCCTTTACGGGTCACCGCAATTGCCGCAGCGGCATGCGCAAAGCGGATTGCGTCAGACAACGGTTTTTCTTCCAGCAGAGCGGTGATCAGCGCGCCGTTGAAGGTATCGCCCGCAGCGATAGTATCGACAGCGTCAACTTTAAATCCAGGTATCCGACTGCCTTCGCCATTCACACTGGCCCAGACACCCCGGCTTCCTAATGTAATCAATACGGTACGAATGCCTTTTGCATGCAGCGCCTGGGATGCTTTCGCTGCGTCTGTATCAGTTTCGACACGGATCCCCGTCAGCTTTTCCGCTTCGGTTTCGTTGGGGGTGATGATATCCACCAGCGCCAGCAGTTCGTCGGATAACTCACGCGCCGGAGCCGGGTTCAGCGCCACAATCGTATTGTTTTGCTTTGCGATCTTCGCGGCCATCAACACGCTTTCTATCGGCGACTCCAGTTGCATCAACAATGCAGATGCCTGAGCAATGCGCTCACGCTGCGCCTCAACGAATGCAGGGGAAAGCGCCGCATTAGCGCCAGCATGAATACCAATAACGTTTTCACCGTCGCCGTTCACAAAAATCAGCGCCACGCCGGTGGACTCACCGCTAATGACACTGATCGAATCGACGTCAATGTTGTCACTGACAAGCTGTTTACGGATGTTACTTCCGATATCGTCATCGCCCGTACAGGCAATGAACGCAATATTAGCCCCACTGCGACCCGCAGCCACCGCCTGATTCGCCCCTTTACCGCCAAAAGCCACCTGATAGTGATTTCCGGTGACGGTTTCGCCTGGCGTAGGGAATGTTTCAAGGTTCAGGATATGGTCGGCATTAATGCTGCCTAGAACGACAAGACTGCCTGCGGTTTTCATTTTCGGGGTGTCCATCTGAGATCGCCACCGGTATTACCCGGTGGCGTATGCCACACTTTTCTTTATATTTAGTCCCTCAGGCGACACGCGGTCGCCTGAATCGCCAGTTACTGCTTGATGACCAGCTTCAGGTCAACTGGATATTTGGCCTGAACTTTCTCGCCTTTCAGCACCTTATCCGCTGTCTCAACGCCTTTCGCGCCGATCTGGTCCGGTAACTGTGCGATAGTCGCAGCCAGTTTGCCATCATTTACCGCTTTTTCGCCATCAGGCGTACCGTCAAATCCGACCACCATCACATCAGATTTACCTGCGGTTTGCAGAGCACGCAGCGCACCCAGCGCCATTTCATCGTTCTGTGCAAAAACAGCCTGCACGTCCGGATGCGCAGTCAGTAGGTTCTGCATAACGTTCAGACCCTTAGTGCGGTCGAAATCTGCCGGCTGACTGGCCAGAACGTTAAATTTGTGTGCCGCAACGGCCTGCTGGAAACCTTCACCACGCTCACGCGCCGCGGAAGTCCCGGCAATACCTTGCAGTTCAATGACTTTTGCGCCTTCACCGGCTTTTTTGGCGATGTAATCACCGGCGATTTTCCCGCCCAGCACGTTATCAGATGCGATATGGCTGACGACGTCACCTTTAGTTGCCTGGCGGTCAAGGGTAATCACCGGGATATTCGCCTGGTTCGCCATCTTCACTGCGTTACCCACCGCGTCGGAATCCGTCGGGTTGATCAGCAGAATTTTAGTACCACGTACGGTTAAATCCTGAACGTTCGCCAACTCTTTCGCCGGGTTGTTCTGAGAATCCAGTACCACCAGGTTGTAACCCAGCTTGTCAGCCTCTTTCTGCGCCCCGTCTTTCAGCGAGACAAAGAACGGGTTATTAAGCGTGGAGACCACCAGCGCAATGGTATCTTTCGCCATTGCATTCGCGCTCACGGTGGCGCTTAGCGCAACAGCAGAAACCAGGGTAGCCAGTTTTTTCATGTTCATATTTAAGATGTCCTGTAGTCGTTGTTACTGCTTTTTGTTGTCTACCAGTACCGCCAGCAAAATCACCACCGCTTTGACGATCATCTGGTAATAGGAGGAAACACCTAACAAATTCAAACCATTATTGAGGAAACCCAGAATTAATGCGCCGATCAAGGTCCCAACAATACGACCTTTGCCGCCCGCCAGACTGGTCCCACCCAGCACAACGGCTGCGATGGCATCCAACTCATAACCCGTACCGGCAGTCGGCTGGGCAGAGGAGAGGCGCGCCACTTCAATGATGCCCGCCAGCGATGCCAGCAGCCCACACAGTGAATAGACGATGATCTTGATTTTACTGACGCTAATGCCAGACAGACGCGTTGCCGCTTCGTTACCACCCAGCGCATAGATATAGCGACCCAGACGAGTGTGGTGCAACATGTACCATGCCGCCAGGAAAACAATACCCATGATCCAGACCGGCGTTGGAACCCCCAGCGGACGACCGATACCGAACCAGCCAAACAGATCGGCATTATCGGTAAAGCCCGTATTAACCGGACTCCCGTTGGTGTACACCATTGTCACGCCGCGCAGCAGTAGCATCATGACCAGCGTGGCGATAAACGCCTGCACGCGGCCTTTCGCCACAATCACACCTGTGACTGCGCCAACAGCGGCACCTAATGCCAGGGCAGCAGCAACGGCCACCAGCGCGTTAACTTCAATCCCTACAATTGAAGCCGCCACCGCGCCGGTGAGCGCCAGCAAGGAACCGACAGACAGATCGATACCCGATGTCAGGATCACCAGCGTCATCCCCACCGCCATAATGGCGTTCACGGATGTCTGTTGAAGAATGTTGAACAGGTTATTGACGGTAAAAAAGTTAGGGCTCAACGTCGAGACAATCGCGATCAGCACCAGCAGGGCGATGAGCGACTTCTGCTCCATCAACCACGCTTTGGTGAAATAACGGCGACCAGAAACAGCCTGGGTAGTCATCTTTTTTACTCCTGATTCACGCGATTAAGCTTGCCTACAGCGGCAGCCATCAGAACTTCCTGGGTGGCCTGCTCGCGAGTGAATTCACCGCCGAGATGCCCTTCATGCATGACGATAATGCGATCGCTCATGCCTAATACTTCTGGCATCTCAGAGGAGACCAGAATGATGCTCAGGCCGTCGGCCTTAAACTGGTTAATTAACTGATAAATTTCTTTCTTGGCCCCCACGTCCACGCCGCGGGTAGGCTCATCGAGGATCAGCACCTTCGGACGGGTCATCAACCCACGGGCAATCGCCACTTTCTGCTGGTTGCCACCGGACAGCAGACCGATAGCCTGTTCCATCGACGGCGTCTTCACGTTGAACAGGCGGATAAAATCGCTTACCGCCTGTTGCTCATCCTTATGCTTCAGACTGCCGCCGCTGCGACTGAAATAGCGCAGCGCGGTCAGCGACATATTCTCTTTTACCGACATACCGAGCACTAAACCGTCGCGCTTGCGGTCTTCAGAAATATAGACGATACCGTTCGCCAGTCCGTCCTGCGGAGAACGAGTGATCACTTCATGCCCGTCGAGCGTGACATAACCACTGGTGCGTGGCAGCGCGCCATACAGAACCTTCATCAGTTCGGTACGCCCGGCTCCCATCAGGCCCGAGATCCCTAATATTTCACCTTTACGCAGAGTAAAAGAGACATCGTTCACGCCAGGTCCGCACAGGTTATCGACCTTCAGACGGATGTCGCCAGGCGCTTTATCCAGGCGCGGATACTGCTCTTCGAGCTTACGTCCCACCATCATCTCTATCAGGGAGTCTTCGGTCAGCGAGGCCACTTCACGTTCGGCAATAAACTGCCCGTCGCGGAAAACGGTCACGTCATCGCAAATCTCGAAGATCTCTTTCATGCGGTGAGAAATATAGACAATACCGCGCCCCTGCGACTTCAGTTCGCGGATCACGCGGAACAGGGATTCGGTTTCGGTATCGGTGAGCGCATCCGTTGGCTCATCCATAATGATGACTTTCGACTCAAAGCTCAGCACTTTGGCGATCTCGACCATCTGCTGGTCGCCAATCGACAATTCACCAACCTGGCGGTCGCTCTTAAAGCGCAGATTGAGTTTAGCTAACAGGAGATCCGCTTCGGCATACATTTTCTTCCAGTCAATCTTGCCAAAGCGGTTAACGAATTCGCGGCCGAGGAAAATATTTTCCGCAATGGTGAGTTGCGGGATCAGGTTAAGTTCCTGATGGATGATGCCGATACCGGCTTCCTGGGACGATTTAGGGCCATTAAAGGTGGTTTCTTTACCCAGCCACAACAGCGAACCCGCATCACGGGTATAGATACCGGTCAGCACTTTCATCATGGTGGATTTGCCGGCACCATTTTCCCCCACCAGCGCCATCACGCGGCCGGGATAAACATTGAGTGCGGCGCCGGATAGCGCTTTCACGCCAGGGAACGCTTTATCGATCCCTTTGAGTTGCAGTAATGCGTCCATGACAGCCTCAGAAAGTGACGCCAGCACAGAGAATGATATTCGCATACGGGGAACACTCCCCGCTGCGAATTACCGCCTGACTGTCTGCGGTTTGTTTTTTAAATTGTTCATGCGTGGTGTAACGAATTTCTATGGTATTTCCCTGGTGTTGTTGCAGTTGCTCGATATGGCTGAGCAACGTTTCGTGGAGCTGCGGATTATGTTGTTTAATTTCCGTCGCGAGAATGGCCGACTCAACCTGCATTTCACGGGTCACCACATCCAGTACCTGCATAAAAGAAGGTACGCCCTGGGTTAATGCCATATCAATACGCGTAGTTCTGTTCGGGATGGGTAAACCTGCATCACACACCACCAGCGTATCGGTATGCCCCAGACGGGAGATCACCGATGAAATCTCTGAATTGAGTACAGTGCCTTTCTTCATTTTCTTACTCCACTAGCGAAACGTTTCGCTGGTATTGAGTGTAGTCTGAGAAGTGAGCAAATAACCATCATTACGTAACAGATTTGTGATCACCGTCGAAACGTTTCGCTAAGTGAAATGGCAAGAGAGACAAAGCAGAGCTGGACGGGAAGAAAAATGCCGGGCAAGCGTTGCGCTGCCCGGCTGGATGAGCACGTTAAATCTCGACCTGTGTCCCCAGTTCAATCACGCGGTTAGGCGGGATCTCAAACTGGTCAGGCGCGCGCAGCGCGTTACGCTGGAGAAGCAGATACAGCTTGCCACGCAGACGCAAATACCAGGGGCGTTTGCCGACGATTAACGACTCGTGCGACATAAAGAACGACGTTTCCATCATCCGGCAGCTCAACCCTTCCAGACCGCAGCGATGGAAGACTTCTTCAACATTCGGCGTTTCACGCCAGCCGTAGCTGGCAACGACGCGCCAGAAGGTTGGCGACAGCTGTTCAATCTGCACACGACGGACGTTATGCACGTACGGCGCATCTTCAGTCCGCAGCGTCAGCAGGATCACTCGCTCATGCAATACCTTGTTGTGCTTGAGATTGTGCATCAGAGCAAAGGGGATCACATTCAGCGCGCGAGACATATATACCGCAGTTCCCGGTACGCGTACCGGCGGGGATTTCTCCAGCGAGGCAATCATCGCTTCCAGAGAATTACCGTGCTCATGCATACGACGCAGCAGGCGGAAACGTTCACTCTTCCAGGTAGTCATGATGGTGAACATCACCAGACCCAGCGATAACGGTAACCAACCACCAGACAGCAGTTTGTCGAGGTTTGCCGAGAACAATGGAATATCAATACACAGGAACGCGACGAGAATCAGCGCCACGAAGTACTTATTCCAGTGCCAGTTTTTACGCGCCACGGTGGTTGAGAGAATCGAGGTCAGCACCATCGTGCCGGTCACGGCAATCCCATACGCCGCCGCCAGGTTACTGGAGTGTTCGAAGCTGACAATCACAATGACCACTGCGATATAAAGCATCCAGTTGACGAACGGAATGTAGATCTGTCCGGACTCCATTTCTGACGTATGAATGATACGCATGGGCGACAGATATCCCAGGCGAACCGCCTGACGCGTCAGCGAAAAGACGCCTGAAATCACCGCCTGAGAGGCGATCACCGTCGCCAGCGCCGCAATGATCAGCAGCGGAATCAACGCCCAGTCCGGCGCCAACAAGAAGAACGGGTTTTTAATCGCTTCCGGATGCTTTAACAGCAGCGCGCCCTGACCAAAGTAGTTGAGCACCAGCGAAGGCAGTACCACGGTGAACCACGCCAGGCGGATGGGGAACTTACCAAAGTGCCCCATATCGGCATACAGCGCTTCGACACCGGTAATCGACAGAACCACCGCGCCAAGCGCAACAAAGGAGACGGTTTTATATTCCAGAAAGAAATGCACCGCCCACATCGGGTTCAACGCCTGCAGCACTTCGGGGTTGGCAATAATGCTGCGCAGGCCAAGCACGGCCAGAATCAAAAACCAGGCCAGCATGATAGGCGCAAATAACTTCCCCACCATCCCGGTACCGTGCTTCTGAATCATAAACAGCAGCGTCAGGACGATTATCGACAGCGGGACAATCCAGGTATCCAGCTGCGGCGCAACGATCTCCAGACCCTCAATGGCCGACATCACCGAGATGGCCGGGGTGATCACCACCTCACCATAAAAGAAGCTGCCGCCGATTAAGCCCATGATGACCAGCATAGAGGTCGTTCGCGCGGAGGTATTACGCCCCGCCAGCGACATCAGCGTCAGGATCCCCCCTTCACCAGCGTTATCAGCACGCATGACGAAAGTCAGATACTTAATCGAAACAACAAAGATGAGTAGCCAGAAAATCAGCGACAAAAAACCAAAAACGGCATCACGTTCAACGCCAAAACCAAACTGACCGGACAAACATTCACGAAGTGTATAAAGTGGGCTGGTACCAATATCACCGTAGACAACCCCAATGGCTGCGAGGGTAATCGCAGACAATGATTGCTTATTATCAGTGCTCATAGACTAGTCTTTCATATATAAAGAAATGTGTGCGTAGTCCCTTGGCCCACAAAAAGCGCACAGTATGCACGATTCCAAGCAAAATCGTACCCCTAAATGAGACCAGATTAACCTGGCTCAAAGAAAAATAAACAGCCTCCCGAACAAGTTCAGCCTGTGAACCGAAACGTCTATACTCGCTGTTAACGCAGTACATTTATGAAAGGACGCCACTCTATTATGGCTCACCCACATTTATTAGCGGAAAGAATTTCCCGCCTGAGCAGCGCGCTGGAAAAAGGTCTCTATGAGCGCAGTCACGCCATTCGGCTTTGCCTGCTGGCCGCCCTGAGCGGCGAAAGCGTTTTCTTACTTGGCCCTCCAGGGATCGCCAAAAGCCTGATTGCCCGTCGGCTGAAATTTGCCTTCCAGAATGCGCGGGCGTTTGAATATCTGATGACGCGTTTTTCCACGCCGGAAGAGGTTTTTGGCCCACTCTCTATTCAGGCGCTTAAAGATGAAGGTCGTTACGAACGCTTAACCGCCGGTTATCTTCCCGAAGCGGAAATCGTCTTTCTTGATGAAATCTGGAAAGCGGGTCCGGCAATCCTCAATACCCTGCTGACTGCGATTAACGAACGTCACTTTCGCAACGGCGCGCACGAAGAAAAAATCCCTATGCGCCTGCTGGTGGCCGCCTCCAACGAACTACCGGAAGCAGACAGCAGTCTGGAAGCGCTGTACGACCGTATGCTGATCCGTCTGTGGCTGGACAAAGTGCAGGACAAAGCTAACTTTCGCTCCTTGCTGGTAAGCCAACAGGACGAAAGCGAAAACCCGGTTCCCGCCTCACTACAGGTGAGCGATGAAGAGTATTACCGCTGGCAGAAAGACATTGGCGCAATTACGCTGCCCGATCATGTTTTTGAGCTGATTTTTACGCTGCGCCAGCAGTTGGATAATCTGCCGAATGCGCCTTACGTCTCAGACCGTCGCTGGAAAAAAGCGATTCGTCTGTTACAGGCCAGCGCCTTCTTTAGCGGGCGTGACGCCGTTGCCCCTATCGATCTCATTCTGCTAAAGGACTGCCTGTGGTACGACGCCCAGAGCCTGAACCTGATGCAGCAACAGCTCGAAATATTGATGACCGGACACGCCTGGCAACAGCAAACCATGCTGACGCGCCTCGGCGGTATCGTCCAGCAACGCATTCAGTTGCAGCAACAACAAAGCGATAAAACCGCGTTTACCGTGCTGCGTCAGGGGGGCATGTTCAGCCGTCGTCCGCATTACGATTTGCCCGCTGAGGTCACTGCGACAACTCTGACACTACTTCTGCAAAAACCCTTGAAATTGCATGATATGGAAGTGATCCACATCGCTTTTGATCGCAGCGCGCTGGAGCAATGGCTGGCGAAAGGGGGCGAGATCCGCGGTAAACTTAACGGGATCGGGTTTGCTCAGACGCTGAATATGGAAGTCGATAGCGCCCAGCATCTGGTTGTGCGCGATGTGAGTCTACGGGGCACGCGCCTGGCGCTTCCTGGTTCTTCGGAAGAAGCCATGCCCGGCGAAATCAAGCAGCAGCTGGAGGCGCTGGAAAACGACTGGCGCCAGCAGCATACCCGCTTTAGCGAACAGCAAAAGTGCCTGTTTATTCATAGCGACTGGTTAGGTCGTATTGAGGCCAGCCTTCAGGATGTCGGTGAGCAGATCCGTCAGGCGCAACAATGCTGACACTGGATACACTCAATGTCATGTTAGCCGTCAGTGAAGAGGGGATGATCGAAGAGATGATCCTCGCGCTGCTGGCCTCGCCACAGCTGGCGGTCTTTTTTGAAAAATTTCCCCGTCTGAAAGCGGCAATCACGGACGATCTACCGCGCTGGCGCGAAGCGCTTCGTCGGCGGCTTAAAGATGCACGCGTACCGCCAGAGCTGACGGAAGAGGTGATGTGCTACCAGCAGAGCCAGCTTCTCTCTACCGCGCAGTTCATCGTCCAGCTTCCGCAAATATTGACGCTATTACACCGGCTGCACTCGCCGTATGCCGAACAGGCGCAGCAACTGGTGGACAGCAACACGATATTCACCCCCGCTCTGCATACGCTCTTTTTACAGCGTTGGCGCTTAAGTCTGGTGGTGCAGACCACGACACTGAATCAGCAATTGCTTGAAGAAGAGCGTGAGCAGTTACTGAGTGAAGTTCAGGAACGAATGACCCTGAGCGGGCAACTGGATCCGGTTCTGGCAGAAAACGAAACCGCCGCAGGCCGCCTGTGGGATATGAGCGCCGGTCAGCTCAGACGCGGTGATTATCAGTTGATCGTGAAGTATGGTGATTTTCTGCGCGAACAGCCGGAGTTGATGCGACTGGCAGAGCAACTGGGGCGTTCCAGAGAAGCCAAATCCGTTCCGCGAAAAGATGCGCCGATGGAGACCTTTCGCACGCTGGTGCGCGAGCCCGCCACGGTGCCTGAGCAGGTTGATGGTATTCAGCAAAGTGACGATATTCTGCGTCTGTTGCCACCGGAACTGGCCACGCTCGGCATAACAGAACTGGAATATGAGTTCTACCGGCGGCTGGTGGAAAAACAACTGCTCACTTATCGTCTGCACGGTGAAGCCTGGCGCGAGAAGGTCACTGAACGACCGGTGATTCATCAGGATTTCGATGAACAGCCGCGCGGGCCGTTCATTGTGTGCGTTGACACCTCCGGCTCAATGGGGGGCTTTAATGAACAGTGCGCAAAGGCCTTTTGCCTGGCCCTGATGCGCATTGCCCTTGCCGATAACCGTCGTTGCTTCATCATGCTGTTTTCCACCGAAGTGGTGCGCTATGAGCTTTCCGGCCCACAAGGCATTGAGCAGGCTATCCGCTTTCTGAGCCAACGCTTTCGCGGCGGTACGGATATCGCCAGCTGTTTTCGCGCCATTATTGAACGCATGCAGGGACGAGAGTGGTTTGATGCCGATGCGGTGGTGATTTCAGATTTTATCGCCCAGCGGTTGCCTGACGAAGTGGTGAGTAAAGTCGGAGAGCTGCAGCGGGTTCATCAACATCGCTTTCACGCGGTGGCGATGTCAGCACATGGCAAACCCGGCATCATGCGCATTTTCGATCATATCTGGCGCTTTGATACCGGGATGCGAAGCCGCCTGCTCAGACGCTGGCGGCGATAAGATTACAGCAGCGAAGCTACGCTTTCACGGACCTGTGCAGGCCATACGCCGCACTGAACCTGACCAATGTGCGGCAGTTGCAGCAGCAGCATGGTTAAGCGAGACTGACCAATGCCGCCGCCAATAGTCTGCGGCATTTCACCGCGCAGCAGCGCCTGGTGCCATTCCAGACTCAGACGATCTTCATCACCGGTAAGCTTAAGCTGATGTTTCAGCGCGTCGGCATCGACACGGATGCCCATGGAAGAGAGTTCAAACGCATCTTCCAGCACCGGGTTCCAGACCAGAATATCTCCGTTCAGACCGGCATACCCCAACTCGGATGCGGAACTCCAGTCATCATAGTCCGGCGCACGAACGTCATGGCGGTGGCCATCGCTGAGCTTACCGCCGATCCCCACCAGGAAGACCGCGCCTAACTCTTTGGCGATCGCACGTTCACGACCTTTTGCATCAAGAGCCGGATAACGGCTCAGTAATTCCTGGCTGTGAACAAAGTGGATCTGCTCTGGCAGGAACGGTGCCAGACCAAATTCTTTGCTTACCGCTGCTTCGGTCGCTTTAATTCCCGCCCAGATAGCCTCTACCGTGCTTTTCAGAGTGGAGAACTGACGCTCACCGTCGCCCATCACGCGTTCCCAGTCCCACTGATCGACATACACTGAGTGGAGCGGGGAGAGACGATCTTCATCCGGGCGCAGGGCTTTCATGTGCGTGTAGAGCCCTTCGCCAGCGCTGAAGTCGTGTTGTCCCAGTGTTTGACGCTTCCACTTCGCCAGCGAATGAACCACTTCGAACTGGGCATCTGGCAGCGCTTTCACTTTCACCTGCACCGCTTTTTCACAGCCCGACAAGTTATCCTGCGTGCCATCCCCTACACGGCTGAGGATCGGTGCCTGGACTTCAATCAGACCCAGACGCTCCTCCAGTTGACGAGAGAAGTGAGATTTCACGAAGCTAATTTGGCGTTGTTTGGCAATGTAAGCGGTTTTCATTTTTTTACTCCTGCGTCCTGTTGCCTATGATTAAGCAACAAAATGGGGGTGATATTCAATAATCAACAAATAAAAAGCCGCATTCAATTTTGATTCATTAAAATTAACCGCTAAAATAGAGTGAATCATTAATACACATAAGAAAAAACTATGGAAAATTATCAGATCGACAATCTGGACCGCGGCATTCTTGATGCCTTAATGGAAAATGCCCGTACCGCCTACGCCGAACTGGCAAAACAGTTTGGCGTCAGTCCGGGGACCATTCACGTGCGTGTGGAGAAAATGAAACAGGCGGGGATCATCACCGGTGCGCGCATTGACGTCAGCCCGAAGCAACTCGGTTATGACGTCGGCTGCTTTATCGGCATCATTCTCAAAAGCGCCAAAGACTATCCTTCGGCATTGGCCAGGCTGGAAAGCCTGGATGAAGTCACTGAGGCGTATTACACCACCGGCCACTACAGCATCTTTATTAAGGTCATGTGCCGGTCGATCGATGCGCTCCAGCATGTACTTATCAACAAGATCCAAACAATTGATGAAATTCAGTCCACCGAGACACTGATCGTCCTGCAAAACCCGATTATGCGTACCATCAAGCCGTGATCGCCTTTTTTAATCCCACATTTTTCCACAGGTAGATCCCAGCTCACTCACAGCGTACAATAGCCCTTCTTTAACAGGATGGGCTCGTATGGCTGACATAACTCTTATTAGCGGCAGCACCCTCGGCGGCGCTGAATATGTTGCAGAACACCTGGCTGAAAAGCTGGAAGATGCCGGTTTTACTACTGAAACCCTGCACGGCCCGCTGTTAGAGGATCTTTCTGCCTCCGGGATCTGGTTGGTCATTAGCTCCACGCACGGTGCGGGAGACATTCCGGATAACCTTGTTCCTTTATATGAAGATCTTCAATCGCAAAAACCAGATCTGTCGCAGGTTCGTTTCGGTGCGATCGGTATCGGCAGTCGCGAGTATGACACCTTCTGTGGCGCTATCGAGAAGCTCGAAGCTGAACTGAAGCATTCCGGAGCCAGACAGATCGGCGAAACGCTGAAGATCAACATCCTTGAACACGATATTCCGGAAGATCCGGCAGAAGCCTGGCTGGGATCCTGGATTAATTTACTCAAATAAGTGTAAAGATCGTGCGATCGTGTGTGGATAACTCTGTCAGGAACCTTGGATCAACCAGTAGTTATCCAAAGAATAACCATTGTTCAGTTTTTGAGTTGTGTATAACCCTTCATTCTGATCCCAGCTTATACGGACCAGGATCACCGATCATTCACAGCTAATGATCCTTACCAAGGTATTGATCTTAATACCGGGATCCGGCTTATCCACAGCCAATGGCGATCCTAATAAGAGATCACAATAGAACAGATCTCTAAATAAAAAGATCTTCTTTTTAATAGCCAGGATCCCGGGGTCTTTCTCAAGCCGACAAAGTTGAGTAGAATCCACCGCCCGGGCTTCAATCCATTTTCACACCGCGTTATGCGAGGCAATTACCATGTTTTATCCGGATCCTTTTGACGTCATCATCATTGGCGGGGGTCATGCAGGCACTGAGGCCGCGATGGCCGCAGCGCGTATGGGTCAACAAACCCTGCTTTTGACACACAATATCGACACGCTGGGGCAGATGAGCTGCAACCCGGCGATTGGCGGTATTGGGAAGGGACACCTGGTAAAAGAAGTGGATGCGCTCGGCGGGCTGATGGCACAAGCAATCGACCAGGCAGGTATCCAGTTTAGGATACTAAACGCGAGCAAAGGACCGGCGGTTCGCGCTACCCGTGCTCAGGCGGATCGTGTGCTGTACCGTCAGGCGGTGCGTACCGCGCTGGAGAACCAACCCAACCTGATGATCTTCCAGCAGGCGGTTGAAGATCTGATTGTTGAAAACGATCGTGTCGTTGGCGCTGTGACCCAGATGGGGCTAAAATTCCGCGCCAAAGCGGTAGTGTTAACCGTTGGAACTTTCCTTGACGGCAAAATTCATATTGGTCTGGATAATTACAGCGGTGGCCGTGCTGGCGATCCGCCATCCATTCCGCTCTCTCGCCGTCTGCGCGAACTGCCGCTGCGCGTAAGCCGTCTTAAAACCGGCACCCCGCCGCGTATCGATGCACGCACGATTAATTTCAGCGTGCTGGCGCAGCAGCATGGCGACAACCCAATGCCGGTCTTCTCGTTCATGGGCAATGCTGCCCAGCACCCACAACAGGTGCCGTGCTATATCACGCATACCAACGAGAAAACCCATGACGTGATCCGTAATAACCTCGATCGTAGCCCGATGTATGCAGGCGTGATCGAAGGAATCGGGCCACGTTACTGCCCGTCGATCGAAGATAAAGTGATGCGCTTTGCCGATCGTAACCAGCACCAGATCTTCCTGGAGCCGGAAGGGCTTACCTCAAATGAAATTTACCCGAACGGGATCTCCACCAGCCTGCCTTTCGACGTGCAGATGCTGATTGTCCGCTCAATGGAAGGGATGGAGAACGCGAAAATCGTCCGTCCGGGTTATGCCATTGAGTATGACTTTTTCGACCCGCGCGACCTGAAACCGACGCTGGAAAGCAAATTTATCCAGGGCCTGTTCTTCGCCGGACAAATTAACGGTACCACCGGCTACGAAGAGGCTGCTGCCCAGGGCCTGCTTGCAGGGCTCAATGCCGCGCGTCTGTCCGCAGACAAAGAGGGGTGGGCACCGGCACGTTCTCAGGCCTATCTCGGCGTACTGGTCGACGACCTGTGCACGCTGGGCACCAAAGAACCGTACCGCATGTTCACCTCGCGTGCCGAATACCGTCTGATGCTGCGCGAAGACAACGCCGATCTGCGTCTGACCGAAATGGGGCGTGAACTGGGGCTGGTGGATGACGTGCGTTGGGCTCGCTTCAACGAGAAGCTGGAGAACATCGAACGCGAACGCCAGCGCCTGAAATCTACCTGGGTGACGCCTGCGGCGGAATCGGCCAACGAAGTGAATGCTCACCTTACTGCGCCGCTGTCTCGTGAAGCCAGTGGTGAAGATCTGCTGCGTCGTCCGGAAATGACCTATGCACAGCTCACGACCCTGACGCCGTTTGCCCCCGCACTGGAAGACGCGCAGGCTGCTGAGCAGGTTGAAATCCAGGTGAAGTACGAAGGTTATATCGCTCGTCAGCAGGATGAGATTGAAAAACAGCTGCGCAATGAAAACACGCTGCTGCCTGCCACGCTGGATTACCGCCAGGTATCTGGCCTGTCGAACGAAGTGATTGCCAAGCTAAACGATCACAAGCCGGTTTCGATCGGCCAGGCATCGCGCATCTCTGGCGTCACGCCTGCCGCTATCTCCATTCTGCTGGTGTGGCTGAAAAAACAGGGTATGCTGCGCCGCAGCGCTTAATGTGTTGAACGTTGCCCGGTGGCGCATTGCTTACCGGGCAAATTAGTTAAAACAGGTAATCACCGTGCTCAACAAACTCTCACGCCTGCTGGCAGACGCCGGCATTTCGCTTACCGATCACCAGAAAAATCAGCTGATTGCGTATGTTGAAATGCTGCACAAATGGAACAAAGCGTACAACCTGACCTCTGTGCGGGATCCCAACGAGATGCTGGTTCGTCACATTCTCGACAGTATTATCGTGGCACCGCATTTGCAGGGTGAGCGTTTTATTGATGTCGGTACCGGACCGGGGTTGCCGGGCATTCCGTTGTCCATTGTGCGTCCGCAAGCGCATTTCACCCTGCTCGACAGTCTGGGTAAACGCGTGCGTTTCCTGCGTCAGGTCCAGCATGAGCTGAAGCTGGCTAACATCACGCCAGTGCAAAGTCGTGTGGAAGAATTTCCCGCAGAGCCACCGTTTGATGGCGTGATCAGCCGGGCGTTCGCTTCACTCAATGACATGGTGAGCTGGTGTCACCACCTTCCGGGCGAGAAGGGCTGTTTTTATGCGCTGAAAGGCCAGCTACCGGAAGACGAAATAGCGTCGCTTCCTCCTGCGTTTTGTGTTGAATCGGTAGTTAAACTGCAGGTTCCGCATCTGGAAGGTGAGCGCCATCTGGTGGTGATTAAGCCAAACAAAATTTAATATTTATCAAAAAAAATAGAGAAAAATCGGTCTTTTTATTGTTAAAACACTGAGACATTTTTGCCGATATAAGTCGTTACACTTAACGCCACATTTACTGTCTATTATCAACAGGGCAACGTGGCTTTTTTGGCTAAAGACAAAATTAGTCAACACTGAAAATATCAGGCTGCTAAAAATCCAGGCGTAGAATCACTCTCGAGTGTTGAATTTTTATTAAAAATGTCAATGGTTGGTTTTTGAGATGTAATCGGTCGTTTTTAAAAGAGTGAGTGATTTTAGGCTTAAATATCAGAAAGTTGAAAAGGCATCATTTGCCAAGTAAATAAATACCGTCGGGGCGAATATGCTCAATATGTGATCTGAAGCACGCTTTAACACCAGTGTTTACGCGCTATTTGCAGTTTTGCATGATCGTTCACAGTTTGGCTAAAAGTCATAAATGTGGGCCAGGGAAAAATATTTAAACATTTATTCACCTTTTAGCTACTTATTGTTTGAAATCACGAGGGCGCACCGTATAATTTGACCGCTTTTTGATGCTTGACTCTAAGCCTCAAAGAACGTTTTATACGACACGCGGCATACCTCGAAGGGAGCAGGAGTTAAAAACGTGATGTCTGTGTCGCTCTTGAGTCGAAACGTTGCTCGTAAGCTTCTGTTCATTCAGTTTCTGGCGGTAGTAGCAAGTGGATTGCTGTTCAGCCTCAAAGACCTCTTCTGGGGCACTTCCGCAATATGCGGAGGTATGGCAGTCTTTCTGCCTAACGTGTTGTTTATGATATTTGCCTGGCGTCACCAGGCGCATACACCTGCTAAAGGCCGAGTGGCCTGGACGTTCGCCTTCGGCGAAGCCTTCAAGGTGTTAGCGATGCTGATTTTGCTGGTGGTGGCGCTGGCGGTTTTCAAGGCGGTATTTTTGCCGCTGATCGTTACGTGGGTTTTGGTGCTGGTGGTTCAGATACTGGCGCCGGCTGTAATTAACAACAAAGGGTAAAAGGCATCATGGCTTCAGAAAATATGACGCCGCAGGATTACATAGGACACCATCTGAACAACCTTCAGTTGGACCTGCGTACATTCTCGCTGGTGGATCCGCATAACCCCCCAGCCACCTTCTGGACGCTCAATATTGACTCCATGTTTTTCTCGGTGGTGCTGGGTCTGTTGTTCCTGGCTTTGTTCCGCAGCGTGGCCAAAAAGGCGACCAGCGGCGTACCAGGCAAGTTTCAGACCGCGATTGAGCTGATAATCGGCTTTGTGCATGGTAGCGTGAAAGACATGTACCATGGCAAAAGCAAGCTGATTGCACCACTGGCCCTGACGATCTTCGTCTGGGTATTCCTGATGAACCTGATGGACTTACTGCCAATCGACTTGCTGCCGTACATCGGCGAGCATATCTTCGGTCTGCCTGCACTGCGCGTGGTTCCGTCTGCTGACGTGAACGTTACCCTGTCCATGGCGCTCGGCGTATTTATCCTCATTCTGTTCTACAGCATCAAAATGAAAGGCATCGGTGGCTTCGCGAAAGAGTTGACGCTGCAGCCGTTCAATCACTGGGCGTTCATCCCTGTCAACTTAATCCTTGAAGGGGTAAGTCTGCTGTCTAAACCGGTTTCTCTCGGTCTGCGACTGTTCGGCAACATGTATGCCGGTGAGCTGATTTTCATTCTGATTGCTGGTCTGTTGCCGTGGTGGTCACAGTGGATCCTGAATGTGCCGTGGGCCATTTTCCACATCCTGATTATTACGCTGCAAGCCTTCATCTTCATGGTTCTGACGATCGTCTATCTGTCGATGGCGTCTGAAGAGCATTAATTTACCAACACTACTACGTTTTAACTGAAACAAACTGGAGACTGTCATGGAAAACCTGAATATGGATCTGCTGTACATGGCTGCCGCTGTGATGATGGGTCTGGCGGCAATCGGTGCTGCGATCGGTATCGGCATCCTCGGGGGTAAATTCCTGGAAGGCGCAGCGCGTCAACCTGATCTGATTCCTCTGCTGCGTACTCAGTTCTTTATCGTTATGGGTCTGGTGGATGCTATCCCGATGATCGCTGTAGGTCTGGGTCTGTACGTGATGTTCGCTGTCGCGTAGTAAGCGTTGCTTGAATTAAGAGCAATATCAGAACGTTAACTAGATAGAGGCATTGTGCTGTGAATCTTAACGCAACAATCCTCGGCCAGGCCATCGCGTTTGTCCTGTTTGTTCTGTTCTGCATGAAGTATGTATGGCCGCCGTTAATGGCTGCCATCGAGAAGCGTCAAAAAGAAATTGCTGACGGTCTTGCTTCTGCTGAACGCGCACACAAGGATCTTGACCTTGCAAAGGCCAGCGCGACCGACCAGCTGAAAAAAGCGAAGGCGGAAGCTCAGGTAATCATCGAGCAGGCGAACAAACGTCGCGCTCAGATCCTGGACGAAGCCAAAACGGAAGCAGAACAGGAACGTACTAAAATCGTGGCCCAGGCGCAGGCGGAAATTGATGCCGAGCGTAAACGTGCCCGTGAAGAGCTGCGTAAGCAAGTTGCTATCCTGGCTGTTGCTGGCGCCGAGAAGATCATCGAACGTTCCGTGGATGAAGCTGCTAACAGCGACATCGTGGATAAACTTGTCGCTGAACTGTAAGGAGGGAGGGGCTGATGTCTGAATTTGTTACGGTAGCTCGCCCCTACGCCAAAGCAGCTTTTGACTTTGCCGTCGAACACCAAAGTGTAGAGCGCTGGCAGGACATGCTGGCGTTTGCCGCCGAGGTGACTAAGAACGAACAAATGGCAGAGCTTCTCTCTGGCGCACTGGCGCCGGAAACGCTCGCCGGGTCGTTTATCGCAGTTTGCGGTGAGCAACTGGACGAAAACGGTCAGAACCTGATTAAGGTGATGGCTGAGAATAACCGTCTGAACGCGCTCCCGGATGTTCTTGAGCAGTTTATTCACCTGCGTGCCGCGAGTGAGTCTATCTCTGAGGTAGAAGTCACTTCCGCGAACGAACTGAGTGAAGAACAGCTTGCGAAGATTAGCGCTGCGATGGAAAAACGTCTGTCACGCAAAGTAAAGCTGAATTGCAAAATCGATAAGTCTGTAATGGCGGGCGTAATCATCCGTGCGGGTGATATGGTCATTGATGGCAGCGTACGCGGCCGTCTTGAACGTCTTGCAGACGTCTTGCAGTCTTAAGGGGACTGGAGCATGCAACTGAATTCCACCGAAATCAGCGAACTGATCAAGCAGCGCATTGCTCAGTTCAATGTTGTGAGTGAAGCTCACAACGAAGGTACTATTGTTTCTGTAAGTGACGGTGTTATCCGCATTCACGGCCTGGCCGATTGTATGCAGGGTGAGATGATTTCCCTGCCGGGTAACCGTTACGCTATCGCACTGAACCTGGAGCGCGACTCCGTGGGTGCAGTGGTGATGGGTCCATACGCTGACCTCGCCGAAGGTATGAAGGTTAAGTGTACGGGTCGTATTCTGGAAGTTCCGGTTGGCCGTGGCCTGCTGGGCCGTGTGGTTAACACACTGGGTTCTCCGATTGACGGTAAAGGTCCAGTTGATAACGATGGCTTCTCGCCAATCGAAGTTATCGCACCAGGCGTAATTGAACGTCAGTCCGTCGATCAGCCGGTGCAGACTGGTTATAAATCCGTTGATGCCATGATCCCAATCGGTCGTGGTCAGCGTGAATTGATCATCGGTGACCGTCAGACCGGTAAAACCGCGATGGCAATCGATGCCATCATCAACCAGCGTGATTCCGGCATTAAATGTGTGTACGTGGCTATCGGCCAGAAAGCGTCCACCATTTCTAACGTGGTTCGTAAACTGGAAGAACACGGCGCCCTGTCTAACACCATCGTTGTGGTAGCGACCGCGTCTGAATCTGCCGCACTGCAATACCTGGCGCCGTATGCCGGTTGCGCAATGGGCGAATACTTCCGTGATCGCGGTGAAGATGCGCTGATCGTTTATGATGACCTGTCTAAACAGGCTGTTGCTTACCGTCAGGTTTCCCTGCTGCTCCGTCGTCCGCCAGGACGTGAAGCATTCCCGGGCGACGTGTTCTACCTCCACTCCCGTCTGCTGGAGCGCGCATCCCGCGTTAACGCGGAATACGTTGAGAACTTCACCAAGGGTGAAGTGAAAGGTAAAACCGGCTCCCTGACCGCTCTGCCGATTATCGAAACCCAGGCGGGTGACGTTTCTGCGTTCGTTCCGACCAACGTAATTTCTATTACCGATGGTCAGATCTTCCTGGAAACTAACCTGTTCAACTCCGGTATTCGTCCGGCGGTTAACCCGGGTATCTCTGTATCTCGTGTAGGTGGTGCTGCTCAGACCAAGATTATCAAGAAACTGTCCGGTGGTATCCGTACCGCGCTGGCACAGTACCGTGAACTGGCAGCGTTCTCTCAGTTCGCATCCGATCTGGACGAAGCAACCCGTAAACAGCTGAGCCACGGTCAGAAAGTGACCGAGCTGCTGAAGCAGAAACAGTATGCCCCTATGTCTGTAGCACAACAGGGTGTGGTTCTGTTCGCGGCTGAACGCGGTTACCTCGAAGATGTGGAACTGGCGAAAATCGGTAGCTTCGAAGCCGCTCTGCTGGCTTATGTCGACCGTGACCATGCTCCGCTGATGCAAGAAATCAACCAGACTGGTAACTATAACGACGAAATCGAAGGCAAGCTGAAAGCTATCCTCGATTCCTTCAAAGCAACCCAGTCCTGGTAACGTCTGGCGGCTTGTCTTAGGACAGGCCGCAAGGCATTGAGGAGAAGCTCATGGCCGGCGCAAAAGAGATACGTAGTAAGATCGCAAGCGTCCAGAACACGCAGAAGATCACTAAAGCGATGGAGATGGTCGCCGCTTCCAAAATGCGTAAATCGCAGGATCGCATGGCGGCCAGCCGTCCTTATGCAGAGACCATGCGCAAAGTGATTGGTCACCTTGCGAATGGTAATCTGGAATATAAGCACCCGTACCTGGAAGAACGCGACGTTAAACGCGTGGGCTACCTGGTGGTGTCGACTGACCGTGGTCTGTGCGGTGGCTTGAACATTAACCTGTTCAAAAAGCTGCTGGCGGATATGAAAACATGGTCCGATAAAGGCGTTCAGTGCGACATCGCAATGATCGGCTCTAAGGGCGTGTCTTTCTTTAATTCCGTTGGCGGTAATGTGGTTGCGCAGGTAACCGGTATGGGGGATAACCCTTCCCTGTCCGAACTGATCGGTCCGGTTAAAGTGATGCTGCAGGCTTACGATGAAGGTCGTCTGGACAGACTGTACGTTGTCAGTAACAAATTTATCAACACCATGTCTCAGGTTCCGACGCTGACTCAACTGCTGCCATTACCGGCATCAGAAGATGAAGAGTTAAAACAAAAAGCCTGGGATTACCTGTATGAACCTGATCCGAAACCGCTGCTGGATACCCTGCTGCGTCGTTACGTTGAATCTCAGGTTTATCAGGGCGTGGTAGAAAACCTGGCCAGCGAGCAGGCCGCACGTATGGTGGCGATGAAAGCCGCGACCGACAATGGCGGCAGCCTGATTAAAGAGCTGCAGTTGGTATACAACAAAGCTCGTCAGGCCAGCATTACTCAGGAACTCACCGAAATCGTCGGTGGTGCATCCGCGGTATAACCAGGTTAATTCGTAGAGGATTCAAGATGGCTACTGGAAAAATTGTCCAGGTAATCGGCGCCGTGGTTGACGTCGAATTCCCTCAGGATGCCGTACCGCGCGTGTACGATGCTCTTGAGGTTATGAATGGTAAAGAGAGTCTGGTGCTGGAAGTTCAGCAGCAGCTCGGCGGCGGTATCGTACGTACCATCGCAATGGGTTCTTCCGACGGTCTGCGTCGTGGTCTGGAAGTCAAAGACCTCGAGCACCCGATCGAAGTCCCGGTAGGTAAAGCAACCCTGGGTCGTATCATGAACGTCCTGGGTCACCCGATCGACATGAAAGGCGATATCGGTGAAGAAGAGCGTTGGGCTATCCACCGCGCAGCACCGTCCTATGAAGAGCTGTCCAGCTCTCAGGAACTGCTGGAAACCGGTATCAAAGTTATCGACCTGATGTGTCCGTTCGCGAAGGGCGGTAAAGTGGGTCTGTTCGGTGGTGCGGGTGTAGGTAAAACCGTAAACATGATGGAGCTTATCCGTAACATCGCGATCGAGCACTCCGGTTACTCCGTGTTTGCGGGCGTAGGTGAACGTACTCGTGAGGGTAACGACTTCTACCACGAAATGACCGACTCCAACGTTCTGGATAAAGTATCCCTGGTATATGGCCAGATGAACGAGCCGCCGGGAAACCGTCTGCGCGTTGCACTGACCGGTCTGACCATGGCAGAGAAATTCCGTGACGAAGGTCGTGACGTACTGCTGTTCGTCGATAACATCTATCGTTACACCCTGGCCGGTACGGAAGTTTCCGCACTGCTGGGTCGTATGCCATCAGCGGTAGGTTACCAGCCGACCCTGGCGGAAGAGATGGGTGTTCTGCAGGAACGTATCACTTCTACCAAAACCGGTTCTATCACTTCCGTTCAGGCGGTATACGTACCTGCGGATGACTTGACTGACCCGTCGCCAGCCACCACCTTTGCTCACTTAGATGCAACCGTGGTACTGAGCCGTCAGATCGCGTCTCTGGGTATCTACCCAGCCGTTGACCCGCTGGATTCTACCAGCCGTCAGCTGGATCCTCTGGTGGTTGGTCAGGAACACTACGACACCGCGCGTGGCGTACAGTCCCTGCTGCAGCGTTACCAGGAACTGAAAGACATCATCGCCATCCTGGGTATGGATGAACTGTCTGAAGAAGACAAACTGGTGGTAGCACGTGCGCGTAAGATCCAGCGCTTCCTGTCCCAGCCGTTCTTCGTTGCGGAAGTATTCACCGGTTCTCCGGGTAAATACGTTTCCCTGAAAGACACCATCCGTGGCTTTAAAGGCATCATGGAAGGCGAGTATGACCACCTGCCAGAGCAGGCGTTCTACATGGTTGGTTCTATCGACGAAGCCGTAGAAAAAGCCAAAAAACTTTAACGCCTTAATCGGAGGGTGATATGGCAATGACTTACCACCTGGACGTCGTCAGCGCAGAGCAACAAATGTTCTCTGGTCTGGTCGAGAAAATCCAGGTAACGGGTAGTGAAGGTGAACTGGGTATTTTCCCAGGGCACGCCCCACTGCTCACCGCCATTAAGCCTGGTATGATCCGCATCGTTAAACAGTTCGGTCATGAAGAGTTTATCTATCTGTCTGGCGGCATTCTTGAAGTGCAACCTGGCAGCGTGACCGTACTGGCTGATACCGCGATTCGCGGGCAGGATCTCGATGAAGCGAGAGCCCTGGAAGCGAAACGTAAGGCTGAAGAGCACATTAAGAGCTCTCATGGTGACGTGGATTACGCTCAGGCATCTGCGGAACTGGCCAAAGCGATCGCGAAACTGCGCGTTATCGAGTTGACCAAAAAAGCGATGTAACACCGGGTTGAAAAAATGAAAACCAGTCTGATTTCAGGCTGGTTTTTTTTTGCCTGTCATTAATGTGCTGTTTGCCTCATCTTACTTTATGGATCAAAAAAAGAGTAAAAACATTAGCCTGGCGCGTTAATCGCGATATCAGGTGACATTTCAGAAGACAAAAGTCGCAGTAATGGACGAAAATGTCTCTATCTTCGTTGGGGAAAATTCGCGATTGTGCGTTTTATCCTCTGCCCATTTCACGACGAAAAAAATGTAGTATTTTCAACGTGAAACGGTATAAATTCGTTCTCAAATTACAGTCAGGGCGCGTATGTTGAATAAAGCGATGAGCGTAGTGATCCTTGCCGCAGGCAAAGGTACACGCATGTATTCCGATCTTCCAAAAGTGCTGCACACCCTTGCCGGGAAATCGATGGTTCAGCATGTCATTGATGTAGCAAATGAATTGGGCTCTTCTCAGGTTCATCTGGTCTACGGACACGGCGGCGATCTGCTTAAAGAAAGCCTGAAAGAAGACAACCTTAACTGGGTGTTACAGGCGGAGCAGCTGGGCACCGGCCATGCGATGCAGCAGGCAGCGCCGTTCTTTGGCGATGATGAAGACATTTTAATGCTCTACGGTGATGTCCCGCTGATCTCCGTTGAAACCCTGACTCGCCTGCGTGAAGCTAAACCCCAGGGCGGCATCGGTTTGTTGACCGTCGTGCTGGACGACCCGAGCGGCTATGGTCGCATCACCCGTGAAAACGGCAAAGTGACCGGCATCGTTGAGCATAAAGATGCCAGCAAGGAACAGCGCAGGATTCAGGAGATCAACACCGGGATCCTGATTGCCAATGGCGCGGACATGAAACGCTGGCTGTCTAAACTGACCAATAACAACGCGCAGGGTGAATACTACATCACCGACATCATTGCGATGGCCTACCAGGAAGGGCGTGAGATTGCGGCGGTACATCCGGCGCGTATTAGCGAAACTGAAGGGGTAAATAACCGTCTTCAGCTCTCCCGCCTGGAGCGTGTTTACCAGTCCGAGCAGGCAGAAAAACTGCTGCTGGCGGGCGTGATGCTGCGCGATCCGGCGCGTTTTGACCTGCGCGGTACGCTCGTTCACGGGCGAGATGTTGAAATTGATACTAACGTTATCATCGAAGGCCACGTCACGTTGGGCCATCGCGTGAAGATTGGCGCGGGCTGCGTCATTAAAAACAGCGTTATTGGTGATGACTGTGAAATCAGCCCGTACAGCGTAGTGCAAGATGCCCATCTGGACGCGGCCTGCACCATTGGACCCTTTGCTCGTCTGCGCCCTGGTGCGCAACTGATGGAAGGTGCTCACGTCGGTAACTTCGTCGAGATGAAGAAAGCGCGTCTCGGCAAAGGCTCAAAAGCCGGTCACCTGACCTATCTGGGCGATGCGGAAATTGGCGACAACGTGAACATTGGCGCAGGCACCATTACCTGCAACTACGACGGCGCGAACAAGTTTAAAACCATTATTGGCGACGATGTGTTTGTCGGATCCGATACTCAGCTGGTGGCGCCGGTGACCGTAGGCCATGGGGCAACCATCGCTGCCGGGACCACCGTCACCCGTAACGTGGCTGATAATGAGTTGGTCATCAGCCGTGTTCCGCAGGTGAATAAGCAGGGCTGGAAACGCCCGGTGAAGAAAAAGTAGATATTTTTGCCGGATGGCGCTTTCGCTTATCCGGCCTACGTTCAGTGATGTTTTGTTGGCCGGATAAGGCGTTGCCTGCATCAGGCCAACCCGGATGAGGAAATAAAAATATATTTCCCCCCAGCAGTACCTATAAAAATAACCCCACTCTCTACAAGGCTCGGGGCGCCCGAAAATACGGGCATACAGGTCGAAAGACAACGACAGGCATAATGCCTTGATTCGGAATAAAAAACTATGTGTGGAATTGTTGGCGCTATCGCGCAACGTGATGTAGCTGAAATCCTTCTCGAAGGTTTACGTCGTCTGGAATACCGTGGTTACGACTCTGCGGGTCTGGCCGTGGTAGATGCACAAGGTCATATGACCCGTCTGCGTCGTCTGGGTAAAGTACAGATGCTGTCTCAGGCTGCGGAAGAACATCCGCTGCATGGCGGTACTGGTATTGCTCACACCCGTTGGGCTACGCATGGCGAACCTTCAGAAGCAAACGCGCATCCGCATGTTTCTGAACACATTGTGGTGGTGCATAACGGCATCATCGAAAACCATGAACCACTGCGTGAAGAACTTAAAGCGCGTGGCTATACCTTCGTTTCAGAAACCGACACCGAAGTAATTGCTCACTTAGTGCACTGGGAGCTGAAACAGGGCGGTACGCTGCGTGATGCTGTGCTGCGTACCATCCCGCAACTGCGCGGCGCGTACGGTACGGTAATCATGGATACCCGTCATCCAGATACGTTGCTGGCTGCACGTTCAGGTAGCCCGCTGGTTATCGGTCTGGGAATGGGCGAAAACTTTATCGCTTCCGATCAGTTGGCGCTGCTGCCGGTGACCCGTCGCTTTATCTTCCTGGAAGAAGGCGATATTGCGGAAGTGACTCGCCGTTCCGTCGCGATTTTTGATAAAACTGGCGCGGACGTGAAGCGTCAGGATATCGAATCTAATCTGCAATATGACGCGGGAGATAAAGGTATCTATCGCCACTACATGCAGAAAGAGATTTACGAACAGCCGAATGCGATTAAAAACACTCTGACCGGGCGCATCAGCCACGGCGAAGTGGATTTAAGCGAACTCGGGCCAAAAGCTAACGAGCTGTTGTCTCAGGTTGAGCATATCCAGATCATCGCGTGTGGCACGTCTTACAACTCCGGGATGGTTTCTCGCTACTGGTTTGAATCTTTGGCCGGTATTCCGTGCGACGTCGAAATCGCTTCTGAATTCCGCTACCGCAAATCAGCAGTACGCCGTAATAGCCTGATGATCACGCTGTCTCAGTCGGGTGAAACGGCGGATACGCTGGCAGGCCTGCGTTTGTCGAAAGAACTGGGCTATCTGGGTTCACTCGCCATCTGTAACGTTCCGGGGTCTTCTCTGGTACGTGAATCGGATCTGGCGATGATGACCAATGCCGGCACGGAAATCGGCGTGGCGTCGACGAAAGCCTTTACCACTCAGTTAACCGTTCTGCTGATGCTGGTGGCGAAACTGGCGCGTCTGAAAGGTCTGGATGCGTCCATTGAGCATGACATTGTTCATGGCCTGCAGGCGCTGCCGAGCCGTATCGAGCAAATGCTCTCTCAGGACAAACGCATTGAAGCGTTGGCTGAAGATTTCTCTGACAAACACCATGCCCTGTTCCTGGGCCGTGGCGATCAGTATCCGATCGCTCTCGAAGGCGCGTTGAAGCTGAAAGAGATCTCCTATATACACGCAGAAGCCTATGCGGCAGGTGAGCTGAAACACGGCCCGCTGGCGCTGATTGATGCCGATATGCCGGTTATCGTTGTTGCACCAAACAACGAACTGCTGGAAAAACTGAAGTCCAACATTGAAGAAGTGCGCGCCCGTGGCGGTCAGCTGTATGTCTTCGCTGATCAGGACGCCGGTTTTGCCAGCAGCGACAATATGCACATCATTGAGATGCCGCATGTGGAAGAGGTGATTGCACCGATCTTCTATACCGTGCCGCTGCAACTGCTGGCTTATCACGTGGCGCTGATTAAAGGTACCGACGTGGATCAGCCGCGTAACCTGGCAAAATCAGTTACCGTCGAGTAAAACACTCATGCCCTGCGAAAGCGGGGCTTTTTTTTCATTCCTGTGCTGTTTTTAATCAATTTCCCCGACGTTTTACTGTGACAAATCGTCATCTTCAGCTACTTTTTTCAGTGTCACAAAAAGAAAATTTTCCTGAAAATCTATTGTCATATTTTCAGTTAACTTAATGATAAACAGGAAAAAAATCATTCTGATTTAACGGAAATTTTCATTGTCATAAAACTGTCATATTTCGTACATTTAACTGTCACCTGTTTGTCCTATTTTGCTCATCGTAGCCACTTAACAATGATTTACGAAAATCTTGCAGGAGACATTATGAAAGTTATGCGTACCACTGTCGCAACTGTTGTCGCCGCGACCTTATCTATGAGCGCTTTCTCTGCATTAGCAGCAGCAAGTCTGACAGGCGCAGGTGCAACTTTTCCTGCGCCGGTGTATGCCAAATGGGCTGATACTTATCAGAAAGAGACCGGTAGTAAAGTTAACTACCAGGGTATCGGCTCCTCCGGTGGTGTTAAACAAATTACAGCGAATACTGTTGATTTCGGTGCCTCTGATGCGCCGCTGTCTGACGAAAAACTGAATCAGGAAGGCCTGTTCCAGTTCCCGACCGTGATTGGCGGCGTGGTACTGGCGGTGAACATCCCAGGTCTGAAGTCTGGCGAACTGGTGCTGGATGGTAAAACGCTGGGTGACATCTACCTGGGTAAAATCAAGAAGTGGGATGATGAAGCCATCACCAAACTGAACCCAGGCGTGAAACTGCCTTCTCAGAACATCGCCGTTGTGCGTCGTGCCGATGGTTCTGGTACCTCCTTCGTCTTCACCAGCTATCTGGCGAAAGTGAACGAAGAGTGGAAAACCAAAGTGGGCGCTGGCTCTACCGTTAACTGGCCAACCGGTCTGGGCGGTAAGGGTAACGACGGTATCGCCGCGTTCGTACAGCGTCTGCCAGGTTCCATCGGCTACGTTGAATACGCTTACGCTAAGCAGAACAACCTGGCATACACCAAGCTGGTTTCTGCTGACGGTAAACCGGTTAGTCCGACTGAAGAGAACTTCGCTAACGCCGCGAAAGGCGCTGACTGGAGTAAATCCTTCGCACAGGATCTGACGAACCAGAAAGGTGATGATGCGTGGCCGATTACCTCCACCACCTTTATTCTGATTCATAAAGAGCAGAAGAAACCTGAGCAGGGCGCTGAAGTGCTGAAATTCTTCGACTGGGCATACAAAAATGGCGGCAAACAGGCTAATGACCTGGATTACGCCAGCCTGCCGGACAGCGTGGTAGAGCAGATCCGTGCAGCATGGAAGACCAATGTGAAAGACAGCAGCGGTAAAGCGCTGTACTAAATACCCGTCATACTTCGAGCCGCAGCTGTGTTGGCTGCGTTTGTTCACCCCAGTCACATAGTGAATCTATGTGACTGGGGATTCACAAGCTTGCCGCCTTGCTGCAACTCGAATTATTTAGGGTATGGCATTACGTTAGCCAGGAAGCGCGATAAAATGCGCGCTTCCTGGCCCAAACTTAAAGAGTGATTTATGGCTGCAACCAAGCCTGCTTTTAACCCACCGGGTAAAAAGGGTGACAAAATCTTCAGCGCGCTGGTAAAACTGGCTGCGCTGATTGTGCTATTGATGTTGGGTGGCATTATTGTCTCTCTGATCATCTCCTCCTGGCCCAGCATTGAGAAATTTGGTTTCTCTTTCCTGTGGACCAAAGACTGGGACGCGCCAAACGATATCTACGGGGCGCTGGTACCGATCTACGGTACGCTGGTCACCTCTTTTATCGCACTGCTGATCGCCGTTCCGGTGAGCTTCGGCATTGCCCTGTTTCTGACCGAACTCGCGCCGGGCTGGCTGCGTCGTCCGCTGGGGATTGCGATTGAACTGCTGGCGGCGATCCCGAGTATCGTCTACGGCATGTGGGGCCTGTTTATCTTTGCTCCACTGTTTGCCACTTATTTTCAGGAACCGGTCGGTAATATCCTTTCCAACATTCCGTTTGTTGGCGCGCTGTTCTCCGGCCCGGCGTTTGGTATCGGTATTCTGGCGGCTGGCGTGATCCTCGCCATCATGATCATCCCTTACATTGCAGCTGTAATGCGTGATGTATTTGAACAGACGCCGGTGATGATGAAAGAGTCTGCCTACGGTATCGGCTGTACCACCTGGGAGGTTATCTGGCGCATCGTGTTGCCGTTCACCAAAAATGGGGTAATTGGCGGCATCATGCTGGGTCTGGGACGAGCACTGGGTGAAACGATGGCGGTGACCTTCATCATCGGCAACACCTACCAGCTTGACAGCGCATCGCTGTATATGCCGGGTAACAGCATCACCTCGGCGCTGGCGAATGAATTTGCGGAAGCGGAGTCTGGCCTGCACGTTGCAGCGTTGATGGAACTGGGTCTGATTCTGTTCGTGATTACCTTCATCGTGCTGGCAGCGTCTAAGTTTATGATTTTGCGCCTTGCGAAGAACGAGGGGGCACGCTAATGGCTACGCTTGAAATGCAAACCAGCGCGGAACTGGCGGAATCCCGCCGCAAAATGCAGGCTAAGCGCCGGATGAAAAACCGCATCGCCCTTACGCTTTCTATGGCGACGATGGCGTTTGGTCTGTTCTGGCTCGTCTGGATCCTGATGTCCACCATTTCCCGTGGTATCGACGGGATGTCGCTGGCGCTGTTCACCGAAATGACGCCGCCGCCGAACACGGCGGGTGGCGGTCTGGCGAACGCCCTGGCGGGCAGTGGTCTGTTGATCCTCTGGGCAACCGTGTTTGGTACGCCGCTGGGCATCATGGCCGGGATTTATCTGGCGGAATATGGTCGCAAATCCTGGCTGGCGGAAGTGATTCGCTTCATTAATGACATTCTGCTTTCCGCCCCGTCTATTGTGGTTGGTCTGTTCGTGTACACCATTGTGGTGGCGCAGATGGAGCACTTCTCCGGTTGGGCGGGCGTGATTGCGCTGGCGCTGCTGCAGGTGCCTATCGTGATTCGAACCACCGAAAACATGTTGAAGTTGGTGCCGGACAGTCTGCGTGAAGCGGCTTATGCACTGGGGACGCCGAAGTGGAAAATGATCTCCGCGATTACGCTGAAAGCGTCTGTCTCCGGGATCATGACCGGTATCCTGCTGGCGATTGCGCGTATCGCAGGTGAAACCGCTCCGCTGCTGTTTACCGCGCTCTCCAATCAGTTCTGGAGTACCGACATGATGCAGCCGATCGCCAACCTGCCGGTCACCATCTTTAAATTTGCGATGAGCCCGTTTGCGGAATGGCAGCAACTGGCGTGGGCCGGGGTGCTGATTATCACGCTGTGCGTATTGCTGCTGAACATTCTGGCGCGCGTAATTTTCGCCAAGAGTAAACACGGTTAACACGTTGCCGGATGGCGGCGTGCGGCCTACGGTTGAACCTATTTGTTGTAGGCCTGATAAGCGAAGCGCCATCAGGCATGATAAGGAAAAGAGTAAAATGAGTATGGTTGATACTGCTCCGGGTAAGATTCAGGTTCGTGATTTGAACTTCTACTACGGCAAATTCCATGCCCTGAAGAACATCAACCTGGATATTGCAAAGAACCAGGTAACGGCATTCATCGGGCCTTCTGGCTGCGGTAAATCGACGCTGTTGCGTACGTTCAACAAGATGTTTGAACTCTACCCGGAACAGCGTGCGGAAGGTGAAATTCTGCTCGATGGTGACAATATTCTCACCAATACCCAGGATATCGCCCTGCTGCGTGCCAAAGTCGGGATGGTGTTCCAGAAGCCGACGCCGTTCCCGATGTCTATCTACGACAACATCGCCTTTGGCGTGCGTCTGTTTGAGAAGCTGTCCCGGGCGGATATGGACGAGCGTGTGCAGTGGGCGTTGACCAAGGCCGCACTATGGAATGAAACCAAAGATAAATTGCACCAGAGCGGATATTCTCTCTCCGGTGGTCAGCAGCAGCGTCTGTGCATCGCGCGAGGTATCGCCATTCGCCCGGAAGTCTTGCTGTTGGATGAGCCGTGCTCAGCACTGGATCCGATCTCAACCGGTCGTATCGAAGAGCTGATTACCGAGCTGAAACAGGATTACACCGTGGTGATCGTGACCCACAACATGCAGCAGGCTGCGCGTTGTTCCGATCATACGGCGTTTATGTACCTGGGCGAGTTGATTGAGTTCAGCAACACGGACGACCTGTTCACCAAGCCCGCGAAGAAACAAACCGAAGATTACATTACTGGCCGCTACGGTTGATATGCCCGGGCATCTGGAGAAATGATGGACAATTTAAACCTTAATAAACACATTTCCGGTCAGTTCAACGCCGAACTGGAAAGCATCCGCACTCAGGTAATGACGATGGGCGGCATGGTCGAGCAGCAGCTTTCTGATGCCATCACCGCGATGCACAATCAGGACAGCGAGCTGGCGAAACGCGTTGTTGATGGCGATAAGCACGTCAATATGATGGAAGTGGCGATTGATGAAGCCTGTGTTCGCATCATCGCCAAGCGCCAGCCGACGGCGAGCGATCTGCGTCTGGTGATGGCGATCATCAAAACCATCGCCGAACTGGAACGTATTGGCGACGTGGCGGATAAAATCTGTCGTACCGCGCTGGAGAAGTTCTCCCAGCAACATCAGCCGCTGCTGGTGAGCCTGGAGTCACTGGGGCGTCACACCATACAGATGCTGCACGACGTGTTGGATGCGTTTGCGCGGATGGATCTGGATGAAGCAGTGCGTATCTACCGTGAAGACAAGAAAGTGGACCAGGAATACGAAGGGATCGTGCGTCAGCTGATGACCTACATGATGGAAGATTCCCGCACCATTCCCAGCGTGTTAACCGCGTTGTTCTGCGCGCGCTCTATCGAGCGTATCGGCGACCGCTGCCAGAATATCTGCGAATACATCTTCTACTTCGTGAAGGGCCAGGATTTCCGTCACGTGGGCGGCGATGAGCTGGATAAGTTGCTGGCGGGTAAAGATCCAAAAGAGTGATAAAACGTAGAAAATAAGCCGGATAAGCGTTAGCGCCATCCGGCAATTGCCCGGTGGCGCAAGCTTACCGGGCCTACAAAAATTACCGGGTAATATTCCAGCCGCGTGCTTTCCACAACGCCGGCAACTGTGCCAAATCGGTAAAAGTCGTCACTTTGGGATGTTCGATAGGCTTGTTGTGCGGATCGGCACAGAAGTAGAACACTTCCATTCCCGCATCAATCCCTGACTGCGCGCCAGCGGAAGAGTCATCGACCAGAATGCAGTTCTGTGCGTTGACGTTCATCGCTTTTGCTGCGTGGAACATCAGCGCCGGATCGGGCTTCCAGCGTTGAATATCGTAGCCGCTGTACAGTTTGTCTGGGAAATGATGCAGCATGCCCAGTTTACCCAGCGAGTGTTGCATTTTGCTGACCGGACCGTTAGAGACCACGCACATCGGCACCGTCATGCTGTCCAGCAAGGTATTCGCACCAGGGATCACTTCCAGTTCCGAGTCGAACAGGCGTGCGACCTCGGCGCGGTAGACGGGTTCTAAGTCGGCTTTGGCCAACGTCACCCCATGCTCCTCGTTAATGATATCAATGATTTCGTAGAGTTTTACGCCCTTAAAGCGTTTAAAAGTTTCTTCGAGATCGAGGGTGATACCGAATTCCTGGAACATTGCGACGTACGCGCGGGAACAGATCACTTCACTGTCGACCAGCGTACCGTCACAGTCAAAAAATACCGCTTCAATTCCGGACATGCCTTTCCCTTTTCACTAGTTTAACGTTTACGTACTGCCTGATTGTGCAACGCAATCGTTGCCGTATAAGCAAATTCAATGAAAAAAACCTCACACAATCACCCCCTATTGTCGCATTTTGGTATAGGATAGCGACGAATTTTCCCTCCTTGTTTGGAAATTGATAATGAGTCAACAACACACAACCCAGACGTCTGGTCAGGGGATGCTGGAACGCGTGTTCAAACTGCGCGAACATGGCACAACGGCACGAACCGAAGTGATCGCCGGTTTTACCACCTTCCTGACGATGGTTTACATCGTTTTTGTTAACCCGCAAATTCTGGGCGTTGCTGGCATGGACACCAGCGCCGTCTTCGTGACCACCTGTCTGATTGCCGCGTTCGGCAGCATTCTGATGGGGCTGTTCGCTAACCTGCCGGTGGCACTGGCGCCCGCGATGGGGCTGAATGCGTTCTTTGCCTTCGTTGTGGTTGGCGCGATGGGCCTGTCGTGGCAGGTCGGTATGGGGGCTATTTTCTGGGGTGCCGTCGGTCTGCTGCTGCTGACTATTTTCCGCGTGCGTTACTGGATGATTGCCAATATCCCGGTCAGTCTGCGCGTGGGGATCACCAGCGGTATCGGTCTATTCATCGGCATGATGGGGCTTAAAAACGCGGGTGTCATCGTTGCGAATCCGGAAACGCTGGTCAGCATTGGTAATCTGACCTCCCATAGCGTCCTGCTGGGCGTGCTCGGTTTCTTTATCATCGCTATCCTGGCGTCACGTAATATTCACGCCGCCGTGCTGGTATCCATCATCGTCACTACGCTGTTGGGCTGGATGCTGGGTGATGTGCACTATAACGGCATTGTCTCTGCGCCGCCGAGCGTCTCGTCGGTGATTGGGCATGTCGATCTGGCGGGGTCGTTTAACATTGGTCTGGCTGGGGTGATTTTCTCCTTCATGCTGGTTAACCTGTTTGACTCCTCCGGCACATTGATCGGCGTAACTGATAAAGCCGGTCTGGCGGATGAAAAAGGGAAATTTCCGCGCATGAAGCAGGCGCTGTTTGTCGATAGCGTCTCCTCTGTGACCGGGGCATTTATCGGTACGTCTTCCGTCACTGCTTATATCGAGTCCTCTTCCGGCGTTTCTGTTGGGGGGCGTACTGGCCTGACCGCGGTGGTGGTTGGTCTGCTGTTCCTGCTGGTGATCTTCCTGTCACCGCTGGCGGGGATGGTGCCGGGCTATGCGGCTGCAGGCGCGCTGATTTACGTCGGTGTGTTAATGACGTCCAGTCTGGCGCGCGTGAAGTGGGACGATCTCACTGAATCTGTACCGGCGTTTATCACTGCCGTGATGATGCCGTTCAGCTTCTCCATTACCGAAGGGATCGCGCTGGGCTTTATCTCTTACTGTGTGATGAAAATCGGTACCGGTCGTCTGCGTGAGCTGAGCCCGTGCGTGGTCGTTGTGGCGCTGCTGTTTGTGCTGAAGATTGTGTTTATCGACGCGCACTAATGTAGAACATGCTTCAGCTTTGTTATCAAGGCTGAAGCATTTCCTGTCTGATAGTCTTTTATTCCTGTCCCAAAATATCAAGCTTGAAAATTATCTCTCTGCGAATAAATAACCTCTGTAATTTATGACCATGTTTTAGCGAGTTGTGGTTTCTTCTGGTGAATTATCTGTTAACAGATTGAAATGTTTTTACTTTGGTTTTTTTGAAATATCAAAAATAGCCATAGTAAATGCAGGGGGTATTTCAACTTTCGCACAGGCATTTTTCGTTACTGTTTCTTATCTCTATTAAAAGGAGTTTCGAAATGAAGAAAACTGTCATTGCGACGTTCTGTATCTCTCTGTTTTTTCCGCTATTCGCAAGCGCTACCACCAGCGTGACGCTGGATGGTCATTCATTAACACTGGATGATGCCTGGGCCATTGCTCAGGGGGAAAAACAGGTTGAGATCGCTGCCACTGCGATGGATCGCGTCGATAAAGCCAATAAACTTTTAATGATTGCTGCCGGAAAAGGCGTTCCCGTTTACGGACTGACGGTAGGTGTGGGACTCAATAAAGATAAATCTTTGTTTGATGCGCATGGAAAACTGACTCCGGAGGTTATTCAGGCCTCTCGTGAGTTTAATATCAATGCGCTGCATGCGCATGCGGCGGGCGTTGGTCCAGACATGCCGGATGAACTGGTGCGTCTGGCTATGGTGATTCGCCTGAATACGATGTTAACGGGAAATACTGGTGCCCAACCGCAGGTTGCCAAAATGTATCAGCAGTTTCTCAATAAGCACATTACCCCCGTCGTGCCCTCACAGGGCTCTGTGGGTGAAGCTGATATCACGCTTGCCTCTCATATCGGCGATGTGATGATTGGTGAATGGCGCGTTCGCGTAAAAGGCGTCGAGATGGATTCGGCAAAAGCGCTGAAACAGGCGGGTATTGATAAGCTGGAACCGCTCGGCAAAGATGCGCTGTCGATTCTTTCTTCCAATGCAGTATCAACAGCTTATTCTGCGCAGGCTCTTCTGGAGTCCAGACAGATTATTAACGTCACCCCGGCGGTGTTCGGTTTATCGCTGGAAGCGCTAAATGGCAACGTTGCGCCATTCCTGCACCAGAGTTTAAGCGTTAGACCTTTCCCTGGCATTCAGGATACTGCCGGAACGATTCGAACTGTGCTCACGGGTTCTTATCTCTGGCAACATCAGGATGGACGTCCTTTGCAGGACCCGCTCTCTTTCCGTACGACGGTATTTGTGCTTAATGAAGCGCGTCGCGAATGGAATGAAGCTTGGCAAATGCTGGAAATCCAGATGAACAGCTCGGACGACAACCCCGCGGTAATCGTAAATGCCGATCGTTCGTTGGCGGAAAATAGCCAGGTTGAGCAGTATTTCGTGAGCGCAAAAGGGGCCAATGGCGAAACCCTCAGCGGCGCGATTTTCCCGACCTCTAATTTTGAACCGCTACCTCTGGCGCTGGCGATTCAGAATCTGTCTTTGGCGATGGGACATCTGGCGCATAACAGCGTTCAGCGCACTTTGCATTTATCTGACGATCATTTCACCGGACTGAGTCGTTTCCTCGCTTCCGACACCAATCAGCAGGGACATGCCTTCGGCGCTATTCAGAAGCCACAGGTTGCGTTACTGGCGGATATTCGCGACTTGGTTAACCCAGTATCACTGGATGGGCAACCGATGGCGGGAACGATTGAGGATACCTACACCAACAATCTCCAGGCGTCCAAGCGATTGAGTCAAATCGTGGATGATATGCGCAGCATTTATGGTCTGGAACTGTTGCACGCCAGTCAGGCTGTCGATCTACGGAAACAGAAAAATCCTGACCTGAAGTTGGGTGAGATGACTGGAAAACTCTTTGCCGCCTATCGTGAAAAAGTACCGTTTGTTGTGCAGGATAGGATTTTTACTGACAACATTGCTGATTCATCCGCGTTAGTCGCATCGTTTCCTTCCGGTTCCCTGGTCAGTACGCAAGCAGGGAGCAAATGACGACAATGAAAAAAACCGTTAATGCGTCGCGGCGAGCCTTTTTGACGAAAAGTACCCTCCTGGCGACCGGCGGCGCACTTACGGCGCTGACTGGAAAGGTGATGGCGCAGGATAACTGCGCCCCGGCTTCGTCGGTTCGTTACCATAAAGTCTATGATGTGATCGTTGTCGGAAGCGGCTTTGCCGGACTAGCTGCTGCACTTGAAGCCGCTCAGGCTGGCCGCAGCGTGCTGGTGATTGAAAAGATGCCTGTTTTTGGTGGCAACTCAGCGATTAACGGCGGTGCGGTTGCCGTAGCCGGATCGACTGTGCAGAAAAAAGAAGGGATCGTCGATTCACCAGAGTTGATGTTTAAGGACATGTTGAAAGCTGGACGTGGGCTAAATGATAAAGATCAGTTGAAGATTCTCGTTAACAACACGACCGCTGCATATGAGTTTACCCTACAACACGGCGTAAAATATAAACCGTTCGTACAGCATTTTGGCGGTCACTCTGTCCCTCGTACGTTGCAAACGGTAGAGAGTTCTGGGGCGGGGATCACTCGGCCGCTAAAAGAGTCCGCCATGAAAATGGGCGTTGTTTTTCGCGCCCAATGCAAGCTGGAATCTTTCCTGCAAAATTCGCAAGGACGTGTTATCGGTCTGACGGTACGTGACGGCTATCGTTTCCCGGATGAACAGAGCGGCAAGATAAGGCATTACGGCGCGCGTTACGGCGTGGTGATGTGTTCTGGCGGTTTTTCCAATGATCTGCGTTTTCGTAAAATGCAAAACCCCATGCTGGATGAGCGTGTCGACTCCACCAACCACCCTGGCGCTACATCGGAATGTCTGGTGCAAATGCTACGTATTGGCGCAACGCCAGTGCAGCTTGATCTTATCCAGCTAGGCCCCTGGTCTTCGCCAGACGAACGCGGATTTGGCTACGTTTCGCAGTTCAATACCATCTCAGGTTTTCCTAACGGAATTATGGTTAACCCGCGTTCTGGTCATCGTTTCACAAATGAGCTTGCCGATCGCAAAGAGCGTGAAGAGGGGATTCTGGCGCAGGTGGATGAGAAAGGGGATCCACTTTATCCCATCTGCTTCACCACGCTTGAAGGCGCTAAACTGGCTCAAAGCCTGAAACATGCCTTGCATTATGGTGTCGCCTGGCAGTTTGACTCACTGGATCAGTTGGCGGCGCATTTCGGCATACCTTTCGACACACTGCAAGAAGAAGTGGAGACCTACAATGCGGCCGTTGCGCGCAAAGGCGGCGATCGCATGAAAAAAGATGTGAGTCGTGCGGTTCCGTTAGACAAAGGGCCATTTGTTGCTGTACGCGTGTGGCCTAAAGTGCACTACGTCATGGGGGGGGTGCAGATCAGTATGCGCACAGAGGTACTCAATGCGGCTGATAGCAAACCTATCCCCGGCCTGTACGCTGCCGGAGAAGCGACAGCAGGTTCACATGGTGGAAGTCGTCTGGGGAGTTGCGCCGTTGCGGATTGCCTGGTTTTTGGCCGGATTGCGGGGCTTAGCGTTGCCTCAGCGACTGCTGCGGATGAAGCCTTTGACGTTGAGGGAATTTAATATGGCAAAATTATGGATAGCCATGCTGTTGCTGTGTATTGGTGGTTTTTCCCAGGTCATCGCTGCGACTGACGACGAAGCTGCTTTTCATCAGCAACTGAATGCAATGAACGTCAAGCCTTATCACCATTCATTGGAAGCCACCGGACGCAATACATCATGTCAGTTATGTCACGGTTCCAGCACGCCTGTAGCGGCACCGAATGATAAATCTTGCCTGAGTTGCCACGGTTCGCGCGACCAGATTGCCGGACTAACGCAACCCAATCCGCATGACAATAATGCAGAGCCCAACCCGCATGATTCAATGCATTACGGCAAAGATGTTCCTTGTACCGCTTGTCATAACGAACATAAACCCTCGGTAATTTATTGTAATAATTGCCATCTCTTTAAATATCCGGATATGAAGCCATGAGAGATATCATGCGCGGATTATTAACAAGAGGACTATTCTTTCTGCTGGTGGGATGGATACCCCTGTCGGGATATTGTGCGCCAGTGCCGACAGCGCAACTCAATCAACCTTGTCTGGCATGCCACGCTGATAGCGATATTCAGGGGATCTCGACGGACAAAGTACAGGTGAATTTAGTTGTCTCCGCCGATAAATATCACGACAGCGTGCATGGTGAAGTGCCGTGTATCGCCTGCCATCAGAGCCAACCCGGAAGCGAGGGATTTTCTGTCACCCCGCATGTTCTGAAGCCTGGCGACGACCAAAACTGCGAAAGTTGTCATGGCGTGGTCATGCGCGATACGGTGCATGCCGTACAGCAGAGCGCCCACAGTGAAAAGATAGCCAAAGGACTCTTCTCTTGTACCTCATGCCATAACGCGCACACCATGACGGCGGGAGAGCTAAACCATCCGGGTAAACAACGGGTTGCCGACGACAATTTGATGTGCACGAATTGTCATTCGCGGGCGGGAGTCTTTATGCACCTGTCCGGTGGGAAAAGCTCAACATCTCAGGATATGGCACACTCTGCGCTGCCTTATGCTTCTGAACATCTCAACAGTTTACGCTGCATTGACTGCCATGCCGATGCGGCGGATAGCACTTTGCATCGTATTCTGCCTGCTTCAAAAGCCATCAGCTGTGTACAGTGTCATGGCGACGGAATGCTGCTTACCGCTCGGCGGAAAACGTTTGCGCCTGATGAAAATGCCATGGCAGGTAGCTTGTTAGGGAAAGGGTTATTTGATGATGTATCTCTTAGAGAAAAACTGACGGCGGTGGCGCCTCCTGTTCCCGCAGTTCGTCAGATAGATGGTGTGTTATTTACCGATACCTACATGATTGGTAATAACGGCAGTGGTCAGGCCGATCGCTTCATTGCCTGGGCGCTGAGCGGCTTCGTAGTGTTGCTACTCTGTCATGGTTTGGGGCGGCTAATCATGTCGCGTCGTAAGACAGATATGCCGCTGGAGAAAAGTTATCTCTATACGCTGCCTGTTCGCTGCTGGCACTGGCTGAACGCACTCTGTTTTGCCGCGCTAATTATCAGCGGCTGTGCCTTGCATTGGGTGAGTGCGCGATTCTCGCTGTGGGTTGATGTGCACAATATTGCAGGGATATCGCTGTGTGTTATATGGCTGGGTTTTATCCTGGTTTCGATGTGTGGCAACGGGCACCATTATCAGGTGCGCTGGCAAGGTATTACAGGGCGGCTTATCCGTCAGACCCGCTACTACCTGTATGGTATTTTCCGTGGAGAACCTCACCCGGAGCATGCGTCGCCAGCGGCTAAATTCAATATTCTCCAGCAACTGGGCTATATTGGTGTGATGTTCCTGTTATTGCCGCTGCTCATTGTGACCGGATTACTGATGATGTATCCCGGTTATACGCCAGAAACTCTGTTTGCGTTACCTGGTAAGCAGGTTGTGGCTTGGCTCCATTACGCTTTGGCTGTCGTGATGGTGGCATTTATCATCGTGCATCTCTATTTAAGTAGTACAGGGGATACGCCGGGGGCACTGATTAAAGGTATGCTCGACGGTTTCCATCGCGCCAGAAAGCAAAAATAAAGACTGCTCCCCTTTTCCTGAAGAGAGAAGGGGACGTCAGATTATTTTTCTTTCACCACAATGCCCAGTTTCTTCATTTTGCTGTATAGCGTGTTGCTGTTAACACCAAGTAACTCTGCTGCACCGCCTTTGCCTGATATTTTCCCCTGACTTTGTTGTAACGCCATTTGGATATGTTGGCGCATTGCGTCATCAAGCGGAGGGATGGTTATCGCATTTCTCTCTTTTGGTAGGACAATGTGTAACTCATTGCCTGTGCAACGGAAAAACGCATTTTCTAATAATCCTATCAATTCCGTAATGTTGCCCGGCCAGTGATACTTCAATAATAAGCGTAGTGAATCATCACCCAGTACAGGTAAAGAGGTGCGTCTATACTGGCTTGATAGCTTCCTCAGGTAGTAGGTCAGCAGCAGAGGAATATCATCATAGCGATGCCGCAACGGTGGCAATGTAACGACCTGACAAAGGGTATTTGCATAATATTGGTTTGTCAGATAGTGAGTGGATATATCGTGATTAAGTGTGTTGTTTACCATTGAAAATGGAAGTGTTTGTATGGCAATAATCTGTAGCTGGCAATACTCGCTGTAATTTGAGTGCAGTGCCAGTAAAAATGTTTGCCAACGATCCGGAAAAGAATTTATTTCTTTTATCAGTAAAGATCCCTGATGCAAGATTAGAAATGAAGCCATGTTAGGGGGGGTGTTGAAATCAATAGTTATAGTGCGGTTCAGGACACCATTTTTCATGACGATCAACTGCCCCTGAGGACTAATCAATCCATAATAACCACTGCGCGTTGAACGTTGTTGCTGAAGCTCGGAAGCAAGTGAGTTTTTTCCAACCCCTTTCTCTCCCAGTAATAAAACAGGCAATTCACTGTTTGCCAACCTTTTCAATGAATGGTACAACTGAAAAAGAGGAAGATTATTTTGACTAACGACAAATTTTTCGCTCTCTTCTGCAATAGTTAGTCCGGGAATAGAAGGAGGCGTATTATTTAATAAAAGGTTATGTCGAGAAAGGGCAATAAAGGCCAGTAAGGAGAGTTCTCCCCGTACTGATTCGAATAATTCAGCATGTTGAGGTGTAAAAGCATCAGTCCGGTGGCTAAATATACCCATCGCGCCAAGCCGTAGACCATCCAGGTGCATACGCATCAGGATCAGAGATTTGATATTACGAAAGCAGGTGTTAACGACATATTCAGTCAGCGGACATTGGCTCAGAGTATCGATAACTTGGGTAGAGAAGTTATCTGAGTGATTGAATTGCTTGGCTATAACTTCAGGGATCGGGATGATATCTCGTTTCAGTCGCGCTGTTTTGTGTGTCGCTAATGCTAAAAACTGGATACAGCGAATATCACTTCGATAATAGTTAAAGAAAATACCATCACAAACAATTGAGTCAGGTATCGACTGTAAGCAGGCATGCATGGATTTCTCCAGTTGTGTACTGCTACATAATGCGGTCCTTAGATGTGAAAATGTCCTGTCCATGGTATATCCATTGTTCACGGTAGACAAAATGTCGGAAAAATATTAGATATATTTATTGATTTTATTGCAACAGCAATGCTGGTAACACTATGGCACAATAATGAAGGGGAAAAAACAGACAACAGTGATTTATAGACAGATTTACGCAAATAATAATAAGAAAATAATCCAGATGCATAAGCGCTTACTGGATTATTTAAGAGTAGTCGGCAAGTTTTGTTATCAGGCCTTCACGCGCTGGATGTAGTCACCAAACGCGGTGAGCTGGCCGGTTAGATGGTCCAGCGTACTCTGGTCAATCACTTCACCCGTCTGCGGGTCTACTTTGTTCTGTATCACGCCACCCATAAATTCCGGCTTGTTCATGACCATGGCATCCAGGAAAACCAGGATCTGACGCAGATGATACTGGCAGCGCGCGCCGCCAATCGCCCCCATCGAGCTGGTCTGGATGAGCACCGGTTTGCCTGAAAGCGGCTGATCGGGCAGGCGTGACAGCCAGTCGATGGCGTTCTTCAGACCACCCGGTACCGAATAGTTATATTCCGGCGTAACGATAACCACGCCATCAGCCTGGCGAATTTGCTCAGCCAGCGCGTCGACGCTTGCCGGAAACCCCTCTTCCTGCTGCACGTCAGCATCGTAAAGCGGGATATCACCGATAGACGGTAACGCACTGACTTTCATACCCGCCGGGGCGATTTTCGGCAGCGTACGGGCAACCATACCGTTAAACGAACCTTTGCGCAGGCTTCCCAGTAACGTAACAACATTCAACGTTTCAGACATGGTAACTCCATCAGTTGTGCGTATAAGACGTCGCGGCAGATAATTGCGCGAATCGCATCAGACGACCCGTCGGCGCATTCGCGCGGGTCTGGATATCAGGCAGGCTTTTCCAGCCCTGCTTAACATCAAACTCCCAAAGTTGAAGTTTATCAATGGCTGGCGTAACCGCAACTGACCACACCAGCAGGTCTTCGGCATCGCAAATAGCCTCAATCTGAGCAACACGGGCACATTTCAGACGCCCGGAGACTGGCAGCAATTGCAGTTCATGCGGATCGTTGTTGCGGACGTCACCCGTCAGTTTCAGGACGCTCTGGCGTAAGGTGATCATCTGTGCGCGCGCTTCGTCCGGATCGTTTTGCTTGCTGATCCACAGGCTTTCGTTGCTGGAGAAGGTCGGGACGTCGGCGGTATGGGGGCTAATAAATCCACGGGGGGCGCGCTGGAGTTCCATATCCAGTCCGCATTCCCCTTCGGTTGTCAGCGCAACACCGACCATATTACCGGCATAGGCGATGGAAAAGCTGGGTAGATTTTTATCGCGAAATGCCGGTTTGCCTTTGGCTTTGTATACGATTTCCGGTAACTCGAGCGTGCCATACAGCATAAACATCAGCTCGGCGAGAAGTCCTCGGGATGCCAGAAAACGGGTCTGGCGATGTGTGGGAAGTCTTCGTGCTTCATGATGGCAGGATGACGGAAGGCGCATCGAAATCAAGTGTCCTTCCGTCAGGATCCCTCTGGCAAAATGGGTCGCCATTTTTCTCTCCATGATTAATGGTCGGTGATAATGACGAGAGTAACATTTACTCGGTTTATAGACAGAGTAAATAGCCAAAAAGTACGAATGAATCAGCCTCCCTTACGCGCATTTACATTTCCTGGTACGGATTGGCTGTTTTTGCGTCAGGAGAGGTTGTTTGATGGTCTCCCAGGGAAGAAGGCGAATTGCCATTTGGACAACAGTGAATTCCTGACTGACATGCCGCCCTGAATGAGGCGGCATGTCAGCATGGAGGAACAGCAATTTAACTGAATCGGGGTAACAGGTTGAAGACGTTGCCGAACCAGCAAACAATAACCGCTACGCCGAACAGGATCACGATAGTCGGGATAAAGACACCGCCCCAGACGGTAAACATTTTATTGGGGAACTTCTGGCGGGCTTTCAGGGCCAGTACCGCAGGGATGATCACGGCCCATATCGTTGCGCACAGCCCTGCGCCGCCGATGCCATAGATAAAACCGTTCGGGAAGATTAAGTATAAAAGCGCCGGAGGCAGGAAGGTTAACAAGACGGTTTTAAAACGTCCCACTGCCGAATTGTCGAATTTGAACAGATCCGCAAGATAATCAAATAGCCCCAGAGTCACACCAAAAAAGGAACTGGCGACGGCCAGGTTTGAAAAAACCAGCAGACAAAATTCGATGATTCCGGTTTGCCTGGTGCCGAGAAATGATTTTACTAATGAATCAACATTACCGCCCGACGCAATGATCTCACTGAAGCTTTCCCGTGTAATGTTACCCATGGTGCAATACAACCAGAACAGATAAATCACCAGCGCCAGCAAAGAACCAAAGACAATGCTTTTAATTAATTTATCTTTTCTTTTGCCATAGCAGATGATCAGACTGGGAATGTTTCCGTGAAAGCCAAATGAAGCCAGGCATACCGGTAATGCCATAAAAATATAGGGGAAGTAAGAGACGTTGTTTTGAGCCTGGCCTGCCGTATCCCGCAGTATAGAAAAATCGACCTGGAAGAAGAATGACCCAAAAACGATAATAAAAGAGATGATTTTAATCCCGAGGAACAAGGAGGTAATTCGACTGGCTGCCAGTGAACTGATCCACAACACGCTGGCGACAAAAATGGCAGTACAGATTCCAACAATTCGGGGGTTAACGCGATATCCCATATTCATGGAGATCGTTTCGCTAATGATGGCGCCATTAGCAGAAATATAGGCATACGTGAGAATGTAGAGAACAAAGGCAACGGTAAATCCACTCACAATGTTCCATTTGTTGCCAATAAGATCTTTAGTAATGGTATTAAAACTGGATCCAACGGGGTAATTTAAATTTGCCTCTAATAACAGGAGTCCGGAATGCATCATTGAAAACCAGGCGATTATTAAAATAAACGCCCCCCAAAAAAACCACGCGCCGGACAAATCAACGGGGAGAGCAAACATCCCCCCACCAATCACCGTACCGGCTATGACCATAATCCCCCAAAAGGAGGAGTGTTTAGCATTCGAATTTTCTTCCATGATGCCTCATTAATTATAGTGAACCTATAAGGTTTTAATTATGCAACAATATAAAGGAAGTGGATTTATCGCTGGGGGGTTACATCGTATAACCCCCCTGATGCTTATAATTAAACTTCTTTCAGTTTAGCGGTGAAGTGACGTAATACTTTCGGTTCGTAGGTGAAGGTCAACCCTTTAATATTCATCGCGTTTTCTTTGACGTGTTCAAAGGCTTCAATAATGAAGTCCATATGAGATTGCGTATACGTTGCTCTTGGGATGGTTAGACGCAGAAGCTCGGCCGGGCAAGGTAATTGCTTACCGGTTTTAGGATCTCTGCCTAATAAGAATGAACCAATCTCAACGGCGCGGATACCGGCCACTTTATAGAGTTCGCAAGCGAGAGCCTGAGCCGGGAACTGTTCTGCCGGAATGTGCGGCAATAATTTACCCGCATCGACAAAGGCCGCGTGGCCGCCAGCTTGTTGGCAAGTGACGCCAATCGCCTCGAGGCCATCGACTAAATATTGCACTTGCGCGATACGATAGGCCAGCCAGTCCTGGTTCATACCATCCACCAGACCCACCGCAAGACGCTCCATTGCCCCGCCTTCCAGACCACCGTATGTCGGGAAGCCTTCCTGTACGACGCACAGGGTTCTGCACTCGGTATAGACGTCAAAATAGGTGTCGTCTTTAATGCACAGTAAGCCGCCCATTGGCACCATCGCATCTTTTTTCGCGGACATTGCCAACATATCGGCATATTTGTAAGTCTCGCGGGTAATTTCTTCGATGCTCCAGTCCCGGTATTCTGCTTCGCGTTTCTGGATAAAATACGCATTCTCGGCAAAGCGCGCGGAGTCCATGACTACCGGAATGTCATATTTTTTAGCGATATTATACATGGACTTCAGGTTGGCTAATGAAACCGGTTGCCCGCCTGCAGAGTTACTGGTAATGGTCGCCACAATATACGGAACGTTGTTGGGGCCGACTTCCTGAATGCCGCGCTCTAATCCATCGAGATCGAAATTTCCCTTAAAGTCATAACGAACACCAGTATCAAATGCCTCTTTGATGTACACGTTACGCACGGCGCAGCCGTTGATTTGGCTGTGTCCCTGAGTGGTATCGAAGAAGTAGTTGGAGAAAACCGCCATCTTACTTCTGTCTAACCCTTTTTCCTGCTCACGTTTTTTGATGAGAACCGGAATATAAATTTGTTCTGCACCGCGGCCCTGGTGCGTTGGAATTGTATATTGATAACCAAAAATGTTTTTCACTGCTTCAGATAACGCATAATAGCTACGGCTGCCGCTGTAGGCTTCATCCCCACGTAGCATGGCTGCTTGCATATTCTGTGTCACTGCGCCAGTACCGCTGTCGGTCAGCAGATCAATAAAGACATCTTCACTATCCAGCAGGAAAGGGTTCATCCCGGATTTAATAATTGCGTTATTCCGATGTTCTCTCGTTGTACGTTTTACCGGTTCAATAACACGAATACGGAAGGGTTCTGGTAAATGTTTAAAGTTATCCATGACATAATCCTTTAATTTATTTCACTGTATTGACTCAATACGTCTGCACGCGGGTATAAATATACCCGGCATAATTCATCTCTCATTTATTCCAGTCATGACTGTATTTTCGTTTTAAAAAACGAACAGGCATACGTGGCGTTGCGATATGCAACCACAATGAGAAATTGAGCTATGTTTGAGATGTGCCAAATGAACAGACTACGAATAGCCTATGTTCTGGCAAAATAAAGGCAGGGAAATTTAAGGGTGATGATTGACAATTTTATTGTCAACATTAAACCATTTTGAAATGATGTATGCATGTAAGATAATCATGATTGAGTTATCCTCTGTAGACACAATGCTACATTATGGCAATGAAAATATTTGTCTATGAGAGAATAATTTAACTGTGATAAAAATCACAGTTAAATTAACATTTAATTAATTAAGGATCATTCAAGAAAATACAATATTCCGCTAGCGATTTACCGAACGGGCAATACGTGTATAAGTATGTCTGACGCCACGAATCGCCACGCTGTAGGCCAGTATATTTTCCGGCAACGCCATTCCCATATAGCCAGTATCGCCAATATGATGGAGATCCGCCCCTGCCATTTTACTCATCAGGGCTATCTGGCGAATTGTACTGACGTCTGCGCCCTCCTGAGAGGTGCCGATTGCCGTCATTGCCAGCGCACCGTGCGCGTGTGCACACGCGATCAGCGACTCTACTTTTTGCTGGCTCATACCCGGTACTGTTCCTGGTGCTGGAATAAGCACGATATCTGCGCCCTGTCCGGCAAAGGCGGCGACGTCACTTTCACTGATAATTGCGCTGCCGCTTTCCCGCACAATCCCTGCGCCGTGCATTTTACCGGTGATGATAATGGCCTTGTCGCCAACGGCCTCACGGATCGTTTTCACCGCTTTTCCCAGAGCGAAATTGCTAACGCCGTTGTTGGGATTTCCCGTCAGTACCAGGATCTTCGCTCCCATTTCTACCAGTTTGCGAGCATTCTCTGCGGTTGCGGCACGGCCTGGTTTCATCTTCCAGATGTCATCATGCGCACTGGCAAATTCAGGATCGACGGCCTCAAGGTTGACGCCTATGATGCGTCCGGTCAGGCGCTGCAGTTCATGCAACGTCTGATCCGGTGCAGTACCGGCAGGCATTCCCTGGATTAGCGGTGCTTCGCTATCGAACATGTTGATCAGCAGAATGTCCGCCCCCTGCGACGCGGCAAGTTCGGCATTAGTGACGTTATTGAGCAATGGTTGGGTAATGGCGATGGTTTCACTGACCAGGACGCGGCCTTCACTGGCGCGGATTGCGTACAGCAGCGCCGTTTTGTCCATGCACACGAAATCAGAAGCACTACAGTCAAGTAAACGTTTATGTTCCATAAAAAGAGACCCTCTTATAAAACGATAATGCCCTGAATTAACCGTCAGTTAATTCAGGGCTACGGGATTACTTACCGATACAGAAGCTGGAGAAAATTCTTCCCAGCAGATCGTCGGAGGTAAACTCACCGGTGATCTCACTTAAGCTTTGCTGCGCCAGACGGAGCTCTTCAGCCAGTAGCTCACCGGCCCATGCACCTAACAGTTGGGCCTTGCCCTGCTGGAGATGCTCAGCGGCGTCGGCCAGCGCCTGTAAGTGACGACGACGGGCCAGGAAGCCTCCTTCCATGTTGGTATCAAAACCCATGCTCTGTTTGAGATGGTTGCGCAGTACGTCCACGCCTTCACCGGTGCGCGCCGAAAGACGAACCAGTGAGTGACCATTCACCTCGCTGATGCCCAGCGGTTCGCCGGTGATATCCGCTTTGTTCCGTACCACGGTAATGGGCAGTTTTGACGGTAAACGGGCGATAAAGTCCGGCCAGATGTCAGCCGGGTCAACGGCATCCGTGGTAGTGCCATCGACCATAAACAACACGCGATCCGCTTGCTCAATTTCCTGCCAGGCCCGTTCGATACCGATACGCTCCACTTCGTCGCTGGCCTCACGCAGACCGGCGGTATCGATAATGTGCAGCGGCATACCATCGATATGGATGTGCTCACGCAGCACATCGCGCGTGGTACCGGCGATGTCGGTGACAATGGCCGCCTCACGGCCCGCCAGCGCATTCAGGAGGCTTGATTTACCGGCGTTAGGGCGTCCGGCAATGACCACCTTCATCCCTTCACGCAGCAGGCTGCCCTGACGCGCTTCAGCGCGAACGGCATCGAGATCGGCAATCACGCCATTCAATTGCGCTTCAATTTTGCCATCCGACAGGAAGTCGATCTCTTCATCCGGAAAGTCGATGGCCGCTTCTACGTAGATGCGCAGGTGAGTGAGTGCTTCCACCAGATGGTTTACGCGGGTGGAAAACGCTCCCTGCAATGAGTTCAACGCTGAACGAGCCGCCTGCTCAGAACTGGCATCAATCAGGTCGGCAATCGCTTCGGCCTGGGCTAAGTCGAGTTTATCGTTGAGAAACGCGCGCTCAGAGAACTCGCCGGGGCGGGCAATGCGTAGGCCGGGCAGCGTCAGGATGCGTTTTAACAGCAGGTCGAGAATGACCGGGCCGCCGTGTCCCTGAAGTTCCAGCACATCCTCACCTGTAAACGAGTTCGGGCCGGGAAACCACAGGGCGATCCCCTGGTCCAGCGCGGTACCGTCGGCATCTTTAAACGGCAGATAGTCGGCGTAACGGGGTTTGGGCAGCTTGCCCAGAACAGCTTCGGCCACCTCACGCGCCTTCAGGCCGGAAATGCGCAGAATACCCACACCACCGCGTCCCGGTGGGGTTGCCTGGGCGACGATAGTGTCGTTATGGCTCATGATATGTCTCTTCGTAAATGTAAAAAAGGCGGTCTAATGACCGCCTTCTCTGGCATTAACTTTAACGTGAATACTCGAAATAATTCAAGTTGCAGGAAGGCGGCAAGTTTGTGAGCCCCAGGAGCTTACTGAAGTAAGTGACTGGGGCAAGCAAATGCAGCCAACGCGCCTGCGGCTTGAAGAATGAAGAGTATCAGGACTTTTTCTTCTCGCGGCTATGCAGGCCACGTTTTTCCAGACCACGGTAAATCAGCTGCTGCTGGATGATCGTCACCAGGTTGCTGACGATATAGTACAGCACCAGACCTGACGGGAACCACAAGAAGAACACGGTAAAGATGACCGGCATAAAGGTCATGATCTTCTGCTGCATCGGGTCGGTCACGGTGGTCGGCGACATCTTCTGGATGAAGAACATCGTTACGCCCATCAGGATCGGCAGGATGTAGTACGGGTCCTGTGCAGACAAGTCATGGATCCACAGGGCGAACGGCGCATGACGCAGTTCCACGGAGCCCATCAGCATGTAGTACAACGCCAGGAAGATAGGCATCTGGATGATCAGCGGGAAGCAGCCGCCCAGCGGGTTAACCTTCTCAGCTTTGTACAGGGCCATCATTTCCTGGCTCTGACGCTGTTTGTCATCGCCCAGACGCTCACGCATTGCCTGAATCTTCGGCTGCAGCATACGCATCTTCGCCATGGAGGTATACTGCGCTTTAGTCAGCGGGTACATGATGCCACGAACGATAAAGGTGATGATGATAATGGAGAAGCCCCAGTTACCGACAAAGCTATGGATCCATTTCAGCAGTTTGAACAGCGGCTGAGAGATGAACCACAACCAACCGTAATCCACGGTCAGATCCAGGTGCGGTGCAACGGCCGCCATTTTGTCCTGAATTTCCGGGCCAACCCACAGGGTGCTGGTCATCGCGCCAGACTGACCCGGCTGAACCAGTACCGGCTGAGATTTATAGCCGATAGCGGCAATGCCGTTACCCAGGTTCGCGGTATAGAAGTTGTTGGTACCGTCGTTACGTGGCACCCATGCCGTTGCAAAATACTGTTGCAGCATCGCCACCCAACCGTCTTTCGCATTGACGTTCAGGTTTTCGTTATCCGCGATGGTGTCGAATTTGTATTTTTCATACTTCTCATCTGGCGTGGAATACGCAGCGCCACGGAAAGTATGCAGCGCGAAGTTGCTGCTTCCGGTGTCGCGATGAGACGGTAGATTGATGGATTGCTTCAGCTGACCAAAGGTGGAGATCTCCAGCGGTTTCTCGCTGGCGTTCTGCACGCTGTAGTTAACGTTAACCGCATAGTCGCCACGTTTGAGGACAAACGTTTTGGTAAAGGTGTTACCCGCGGCATCCGTATAGGTCATCGGGATCTGCAGTTCGTTCTGACCATCAGCCAGTACAAAGGCGTCTTTTTCGACGTTGTACAGCGGACGTGGGCCGTTAGCCGGGTTATCCGGGCCGTCACGACCTGTCAGACCGCTCTGAGCCTGATAGATAAACTGCGGCGTGGTTTCCAGCAGTTGGAACGGTTCGCTGGAACCGAGTTCTTTCGGGTAAGCTGGCAGCAGGGCCTGTTCCACATCACCACCACGGGTGTTAATGGTCAGATCAAGCACGTCAGTCTTAACCGTAATCAGTTTCCCCTGGCCACTGGCCGGTACGCCCTGGTCGGCGGCGCTACCCGCTGCGGTGGTCGTTGTCTGCGTGGTCTGTTGGGTCTGAGGTTGCGGATTTTTATCCTGCTCCCAGGCTTGCCAGATCATGAAAGACACGAACAGCAAAGCGATGACTAAAAGATTGCGTTGCGAATCCATCGTTAGTGTTCTCTGGTATCAAATGGTCCGGGCGGGACGGGATCGTCACCACCAGGGTGTAAAGGGTGGCATTTTAATACGCGTTTCACCGTCAACCAACTGCCTTTTATCACTCCAAACCTGCGCAATGCCTCAATTCCGTAGCTTGAACACGTTGGAGTGAAACGGCAATGCGGCCCAAGCAGCGGACTGATCAGGCGTTGATAGACCCGAATAAGGGCTATCAGGACCCGCGAGCCAGGCGACAATGGCGGCGCCATAATTTTTCCAACGCTTCCGAGAGAGCACGGTTATCGAGGTCGGCAACCCCTTTTTTCGCCACCACTACGAAGTCCATTGCTGGCAATTCGTGTTGACGCAGACGAAAGCTTTCACGCGTCAGACGTTTAATCCGATTGCGTTCATGCGCGCGTCGAACGTTTTTCTTGGCGACAGTAAGACCGATACGGGGATGCCCCAGCGAATTCAGGCGGCCGAGGATGGTGATTTGCGGCGTGCCAGCCCGTTGTGGCTGCTGGAAGACGAAAGTGAAATGAGCGGGAGTTAACAAACGTAACTCCCTGGGAAATGCGAGCTTAACCACTCAGGGGTTAGCTTTATTACTTGGAAACGGTCAGACGAGCGCGGCCTTTAGCACGACGACGTGCCAGAACCTGACGACCATTTTTAGTAGCCATACGAGCACGGAAGCCGTGAGAACGGTTGCGCTTCAGTACAGACGGTTGAAAAGTGCGTTTCATGGCGATTTCTACCTAAACTTGAATAAATTCACTGACTTTTGCGTATACCCGAACGAGTTTCGAACGACTAACGCCTCAGCGTGGGTGATTAAAGAGGCCGGATTGTAATAATTGTACACTCCGGAGTCAATTCTCTTTCCTTATTTCCCGCGTATTTCCGCACGTTTTCGCGTGAAAAACAGGCAGCGTTGACACCGTGTTACGGGCATCGCGCGACGGGGGAAAGATTATACGGGCTGATGAACAAAGCGCAAGGATCGCTCGGGATCTTTATGAGATCGTTTTAGCAGTATAGCGTCTTTACTCATTAATTTTTCCAATATGCGGGCGAAATCGTGCAGCACTTCTCCAGGATCGTTTACACTTATCCGGTCCTGTGAAGGCCTGTGGATAAATCGGGAAGAATCTGTGAGAAACAGAAGATCTCTTGCGCAGTTTACGCTATGATCCGCGGTCCCGATCGTTTCAAAGGATCCTGATCGGGTTAAAATTGCAGATAGCAATTCGCACGTCACCCTTTGCATAGGGTCTAGCCGACGTGCGTCAACAATCATGAATGTTTCAGCCTTTGTCA